>NZ_JBNMHC010000038.1:0-11088 GCF_050872565.1 Butyricicoccus sp.
GATTCTGGACGGTATTGTTGCCGGTGTCGGCGCGGTTCTGGGCTTTGTGCCGCAGATGCTCGTACTGTTCATCTTCTTGGCATTCCTGGAGGCTTGCGGCTACATGGCTCGTGTTGCCTTCATCATGGACCGTATTTTCCGCCGTTTTGGTCTGTCCGGTAAGTCCTTTATTCCGATTCTGATCGGTACCGGCTGCGGCGTTCCGGGCATCATGGCTTCTCGTACCATCGAGAATGAAAAAGACCGTCGTATGACGATTATGACCACGACCTTTATTCCGTGCGGCGCAAAGACTCCGTTCATCGCCATGGTTGCAGGCGCAATCTTTGGCGGCGCAGCATGGGTAGCAACTTCTGCTTATTTCCTTGGCATCGCAGCAATCATTTGCTCCGGCGTCATTCTGAAGAAGACTAAGATTTTTGAAGGCGATCCGGCTCCGTTCGTTATGGAGCTGCCGGCATATCATATGCCGACTGTAGGCACCGTTCTCCGCAGCATGTGGGAGCGCGGCTGGTCCTTCATCAAGAAGGCAGGCACCATCATCCTGTTGTCCACCATTCTCGTTTGGTTCACTACTTACTTTGGATGGGTAGACGGCAGCTTCGGTATGCTGACATCGGATCAGATCGACTGCTCCATTCTGGCTAAGATCGGCAATGCGATCTGCTGGATCTTCGCACCGCTCGGCTTCGGCAATTGGCAGGCAACTGTCGCTTCCATCACCGGTCTGGTTGCAAAGGAGAATATCGTAGGTACTATGGGTATCCTGTATGCTAATGGTGCTGGCACCGTATACCAGAACATGGCAGCTACCTTCACACTGGCAAGCGGCTATGCATTCCTGGCATTCAACCTGCTGTGCGCTCCGTGCTTCGCAGCAATGGGTGCGATCCGTCGTGAGATGAACAACACCAAGTGGTTCCTCGGTGCAATCGGCTATCAGTGCGGTCTGGCTTATCTGGTAGGTCTGGTTATCTATCAGGTTGCTAGCCTGTTTGGCGGCAAGGGCTTCGGCATCGGCACCATCGCAGCTATCGTTGTGATTGTTGCGTTCTTCTTCCTGCTGCTTCGTCCGAGCAAGAAGGCAGAAGTAAAGAAGAGCACACTGGCGGTTGACGCAAAGTAAATTTCGTGCGAAAATAAAAATACGATCGAAGGAGGAAGAAATATGACCTGGCTCATGCAAAACATCGGTACAATTGTTGTACTGCTTGTCCTTGTTATCATTGTAGCGGCTATTGTTCACAAGCTGTATTCGGACAATAAGAAAGGCATTCATTCCTGCGGCGGTCACTGCGGAGGAGGCTGCCCGGGGTGCTCATCCTGCGGCGGCAGCTGTTCTTCCTGCTCTGCGCACAAGAAATAAACAATGCTGATACAGCATAAAACCACAAGACGGCATGGAATTTTCCATGCCGTCTTTTTTTCTTACTTGTATGAAAATGGTATATTGGCGAAAAAAGATGCGAAAAAACGTCCAAAAACAGACAAGAATGCTGTTTCTGGACGTATCGTACAAAAATATTCGGATAAACCTTGCTATTGTTGGTGAAAAATGATATAATTAAGCCTGCGAGGAGCCGAAAGACGGTGCGACAGAGCCGCGGGCCTTCTGAGCGAGCTGCTGTGCGGTGCGCGGCGGCGTATGTGCACGCGTGAGCGTGTCCTCATCGCGACGGCTTGCCTCCAGACGGTAAATGCGGAAACCTTCCTTGGAGAATTTTTCTTCGTATTCCGTCATAATATTTTCTTGGTCGCTGTTGTGCAGATCCAGACAAATATTCTGAATCAGCCAGCCGTAGCTGCACATCTCTTCCAGTGTGAACTCGAACAGATGCTGGTTGTCGGTCTTAAAATGAACCTGACCGTTCTTGGCGAGCACGCAGTCGTACAGAGCTAAGAAATTGGCGTGGGTCAGACGGCGCTTGCGCTGACGGTTCGGCGGCCATGGATCAGAGAAATTGAGGTAAATGCGGTCAATTTCTCCATCGGCAAAGATGTCGGTCAAACCGGCGGCATCGAAGTCCAAAAACTGGAGGTTCGGGAGCTTCAGCTCCATAGCCTTTTCGGTCGCCATAATCAGAGCGCCTTCCTCGCGTTCAATGGCGAGATAATTGATGTCTGGATTCCGGCGGGCGGTTTCAATGATGAAACGGCCTTTGCCGCAGCCAATTTCCAGATGAAGCGGGTTGGTGTTGCCAAACAGCGCACGCCACTGCCCCTTGTGCTGTTCCGGATCGGAGACCAGCACCGGCGCACAGTTTGCCAGACGGGTGTCCAGATTCTTTTTCTTTCTCATCCGCATAGGGAATACTCTCCTTTGATAATCATGTCAAATATACGGTTTTTCTGTAATGATTATAGCGGAATTATCGTAAAAATGCAATTCGTTTGCAAAATAAATAGAGATAGGGTGTTATTATGTTTCAGAGATCTAGTGGTGTTGTTCTGCATATTTCTTCCCTTCCGTCTCCATATGGTATCGGAACCTTGGGCAAGGATGCATATGATTTTGTCGATTTTCTGCGTGACGGCGGTCAGACCTATTGGCAGGTTTTGCCGCTCGGACAGACCGGCTTTGGTGACAGTCCGTACCAGTGCTTCTCCGCCGCCGCAGGCAATCCGTATTTTATTGACTTAGATATGCTCAAAGACATGGGACTGCTCAGCGAGCAGGATTTGCACGATGCCGATGTCGGACACAATCCGGATCGTGTAGATTATGAGCTGCTGGCACAGACGCGCCTGCCAATTTTGCATCGCGCCTTTGACCGCGCACAGAACTCCATGATTCAGATGGGTAAGATGGATGCGTTCCGCCGAGAGAATAAAGACTGGGTGGAAGACTATGCCATGTTCATGACGCTCAAGAAGCATTTTGACCAGAAGGCGCTGTGGGATTGGGACGATGCTGCCATCAAGCACAGAGATCCGGAGGCAATGCGCAAGTATTCGTTTGAACTCAAGCATGAAATTGATTTCTATGTATTCATGCAGTACCTGTTTTTTGCACAGTGGGAAAAGCTGCGTGCCTATGCCAACAAGCAGGGCATTCAGATTATCGGTGATATTCCGATTTATGTTTCGCCGGACAGCTGTGATGTGTGGGCACATCCGGAGATGTTCCAGGTAGACGGCGATTTGAAGCCGCACGGTGTAGCGGGTGTTCCGCCGGATTATTATTCTGCAACCGGTCAGCTGTGGGGCAATCCGACCTATAATTGGAAGGTCATTGAGGATGACGGATTCAAGTGGTGGATCTGGCGTGTGCGCCGCAATCTGGCTCTGTTTGATGTCACCCGTATTGACCATTTCCGCGGCTTCCAGGCGTATTGGGAAGTGCCGGAGGGCGAAGATACTGCCATTAACGGAAAGTGGAAGAAGGGCCCGCGTATGAAGCTGTTTAAGGCAATTCGTGCGGCACTGGGCGACGTACCGATTATCGCGGAAGATCTAGGAGATATTGACGACGCGGTGCGCAAGTTCCTCAAGAAGAGCGGCTATCCGGGAATGCGCGTGATGATTTTCGGTATGCGTGCGGATGAGAACAACGATCATATTCCGTTCAACTGGCCGAAGAACTGCGTGGGCTATACCTCTACGCACGACTCGGAGACCGTTGTCGAACAATTTATGGATAAGTGCAGCGATGCAGACCGCGATGTCATGCGCGAATATCTGCGCACATCGGATAGAGAGCCGCTCGGTTGGAGCGCTATTCGCACGGCATTTGCCGCTCCATGCGACATTGCCATGACGACGATGCAGGACTTGCTGTCTCTGGGCGCGGATGCGCGCATGAATACGCCGTCCACGCTGGGCGGAAACTGGAGCTGGCGTGTGCGCCGCGATGCCATCAATAAGGATGTCTCCGGCTTCCTGCGCCGCGCGACCTATGGCGGAAAGCGTCTGAATCCGCTGACACAGAGATAAACGAAAGAAGGACGTCATTTTTGAAACAGGCAGTAATTTTTGATTTGGATGGGACTTTACTCAATACGTTGGGCGACCTGCGGGCGGCGACAAACCATGCATTGGCCGTGCGCGGGCTGGCTCCGCGTTCTATGGATGAGATCCGACGCTTTGTCGGCAACGGGATTCGCCTGCTCATTTGTCGGGCGATGCCGGAAGGAACATCGGATGCAGAAATAGATGCTGCGTTGGAGGATTTTAAAGCGTACTATGCGGCACATATTCATGACCATACCGTGCCGTATGACGGCATTCCGCAGCTGCTCACGGCGCTGAGAAAGCGCGGCATGAAAGTGGCGGTGCTGTCCAACAAGATTGACTCTGCTTCACAAGAGCTGATTGCGTATTTCTTTCCGGGAAAGACGGATGTGGTCTTTGGCGAGCACGTCGGCGTGCCGCGCAAGCCAGACCCGACGTCCTGCCGGATGGTGATGCAGCAGCTGGATGTGCAGCCGGAGCAGGTACTGTATGTCGGGGATTCGGGAACCGATATGCAGACGGCGAAACATGCCGGATTGTATGCTGTCGGTGTGACATGGGGCTTCCGCAGCCGAGAGGTGCTAACGGAAAATGGCGCGGACGTCCTAGTAGACAGCCCGGAACAGATTCTCCAAATCATCGATTCCAAAGGATAAATCGAGCAAAACGCTTGTCGGCGCGGCTTCGGAGTGGGAAGCTGCGCCGATTTTTTGTGTGAAAAGTTTTTTTAAAAAACTTTCAAAATTTTGTTGACAAAACGGGTATCATCGCGTATAATAAGTATCGTCGTCAGGGAACAGACGACAGACAAAAACAGAATATGCGGATGTAGCTCATCTGGTAGAGCGCCACCTTGCCAAGGTGGAGGTAGCGAGTTCGAGCCTCGTCATCCGCTCCAAGTTTTAGGACAGTCAAGAAATTGGCTGTCTTTTTTGTTGTGTTTCGAGAGAGGAAATATAAAAAAGCAGCCGCTCTATGTTTCATAGAACGGCTGCTTCATACAATTCGATTAGATTCTTGCTACACCGCTGTCGCGTGCTGCCTGAGCAACAGCTGCTGCAACGGCATCGCGAACGCGCGGATCAAATGCCTTCGGCATGATGTACTGTGCGTTCAGCTCTTCATCGCTGACAACATTGGCAATGGCATATGCTGCGGCGATTTTCATTTCTTCATTAATATCCGAAGCGCGGACGTCCAGAGCACCGCGGAATACACCAGGGAAGGCGAGGACGTTGTTGATCTGGTTCGGATAATCCGAGCGGCCACAGCCGACAACAGCGGCACCGGCTTCCAGTGCATCCTCCGGCATGATTTCCGGTGTCGGATTTGCCATCGGGAATACCATCGGATCCTTTGCCATGGTGCGAACCATATCCTTGGTCAGAACGTTCGGTGCGGACATGCCGAAGAAAATATCTGCGCCCGGCAGGACATCAGCCAGCGTGCCGCGCTTGTTCTCCGGATTGGTAATCGTTGCCATGTATGCCTGCTCCGAATTCATCTGCTCGCAGCCCTCATACAGAGCGCCGAACTTATCGCACATGATGACGTTCTTCAGACCCATGCTGACAAGCAGCTTGGTCACGGCGATAGCGGCAGCACCGGCACCGTTGACAACCATCTTGATGTCAGACAGCTTGCGACCGGTCAGACGGCACGCGTTAATCATAGCGGCAGCACAGCAGATGGCAGTTCCGTGCTGGTCATCATGGAATACCGGAATGTCGCAGCGTTCCTTGAGCTTGCGCTCGATTTCAAAGCAGCGCGGTGCTGCAATATCTTCCAGATTGATGCCGCCAAACGAACCGGAAATCAAAGCGACCGTATTGACAAATTCATCGACGTCTTTTGTCTTGACGCAGAGAGGGAATGCATCGACACCGCCGAATTCCTTGAACAGAGCGCATTTGCCTTCCATAACCGGCATACCTGCTTCCGGGCCAATATCACCCAGTCCCAGAACAGCGGAACCGTCAGTAATGACAGCTACCAGATTGTGACGGCGCGTATACACATAGCTCAGATCGACATCCTTCTGAATTTCCAGACACGGCTGGGCAACGCCTGGGGTGTATGCAATCGACAGATCGTCTGCATTTTCTACCTTGCAGCGAGAAATGACTTCAATCTTGCCCTTCCAATCGCGATGGGCCTGTAATGCTCTTTCTTTCTGATCCATAATGACCTCCACGGATTCATATTTTCTGATTCTTTTATTGTACCACTGTATCCTCGGAAACACAAACGCTATTTTTCATAAGCTCTGTTACAATTTATTCACAACTCTGTCATAAATTCTTTACGACATCGTGAGGATTCCTTCATAATTTTCCGGTAAAATAAAACCATCGAAAGCACAGAAGACAATGTACTAACTGCTCGCTCACATTGTCCATCGCTCCGCGGCGAGCAGACTAAAAGCATCTGCATCATAATAGATGCAGTCTCTATATATCTTTCTTTCACCTTTTTGTTTTTGAACTTTCCACCCTTTTTCTATTCTTTTATTCACCCTTTCTACCGCAAATACCCAGTTGAGCCGGATGCAGGAACATCCGGCTCAACGTCTTTTTGTGCTCAAATTTTCATACATCTGCGTGACACAGAGTGATAAATCAGACCGGCTGCCAATGCAGTCAGCAATTCGCTGATGCCAAAGGCGTACCATACGCCGACAGCACCGAGGACATGACTCAGAATAAAAGCTGCCGGAATAATAATGACAATGTATCGGCACAGGGAAATCGCCAGCGACGGCATACCCTGCGAGAGACCCTCTAAGGTGCCGGATGCTGTGACGGAAACCGCGGATACAATAAAGCCCAAGCTGATAATGCGCAGAGCTGTCGCGCCAATATCCAAGGTCTGTGTGTTGGTTGTAAACAGTCCCATCAGGGTCTGCGGGAAGAGCAGACACAGCACCATACCCACCGCCATAATCGATGCGATCAGGGTAAGAGATGTCGTATAGATGCGCTGTACGCGGTGATATTCCTTTGCGCCGTAATTGTAGCCGACCAACGGACGAATGCCTTGAATGATGCCGTTGGCAGACAGATACAGGAACGTCTGCAATTTATAATAAACGCCGAGAACCAGTACATAGGCCTGTCCGTATGCCGCTAAAATGCCATTGAGAGCGGAAATCAGGACGGATGGCAGAGCCATGTTGAGCGCCGCTGGAATACCAATCGAATACAAACGCACAGCTAAGCTCTTGTTCATGGAAAAGCCACGCAGCTGAATCCGGACACCCATCGGACGAAACAAATAAATGAGCAGATATACAGCCAAGGACAGCACTTGACCGATTCCCGTTGCGATTGCTGCACCTTCGATGCCCAATTGGGGCGCAGGACCGAGTCCGAAAATCAAAATAGGATCTAAGAGAATATTGCTGACACAGCCTACCATCATGCTGAACATGGAAACTTTCATCTTTCCGACAGACTGAAAAATTTTCTCAAAGGACACCGCCATAGAAATGACAAGGGAAAATAAAAGAACAATATTGGCATAGCGCAAACCGAGCTGTAAAACGGTTTGGTCTGACGTGAACATGCGCAGAAAAGACGGCATGACGGCAATGCAGCCAATTGTCAACAAAATGCCGTGCAGAAAATTGAGAAGAATGCCTTGTGTTGCGGCATCATTTGCCTTGCTCTCTTGCTTTGCGCCGAGATAATACGCAATGACAGCATTGATGCCAATGGCAAAGCCAATCGTCACCGCGTTGACCAGATTCTGAATTGGATATACCAGAGATAAAGCGGTCATGGCTTCTTCACTGATTTTGGCGACAAAAAAGCTGTCTACAATGTTATACAGCGAGTTGACCGTCATAGAAATAACCATTGGCAACGACATAGACAGCACCAAGGGAAGGATTTTTCGTTCTTTCATGAACGTCTGATTCAAATCAACCACCTCCGAAAGCAATAAAAAACCACACAGCTGAAAAACAACTGTGTGGCGAAAATAGACGATGCTAGAAAAATCCACTCTCCGTACAAGCGAGGTACGGTTTTATGTGGTTATTGTAGCATGTTTGGGATAGGGTGTCAAATTGTTTTCTTAACAATATTGTTACTTGTAAAAACAAGCATCTCCTGGTATACTGTTTACATAAAATGGTAGAACTGTATACCGAGGAGGTGCTGAACATGAAATGGAAAACGTATGCAGCCAGTCTCTTGCTGGGCGGATGTATTGCTGCGGCAGCGACCGCCGGGGCACTGGCAACCGACCCAATCAAAGAGGGAGAATTCGGCGATTATTTTATCTGTCACCCCGATTATGCCATTCAGGAAGTCAATTGGATCGATGGTTCGTATACCCACTATCAGTATGATAAGCAGGGCAATGTCACAGCATCGATTTCTCCGAACGATGTAACGCGGTATACCAATACCTACAACGAAAAAGGACAGTTGGTAAAAGACGAGTACACAGTTGATGACCAATTTACGGTTACGACATCCTATTGGTACGATGAGAACGGAAAGCTTGTTCGCGACAGAAGAGAGGAAACATTTGCATCGGGAAGTATTTCCGAATACACGTATGATGAACAGGGGAGAGTCATTGAAAACAATGTTTCTATTGACCATGATATGGCGAGAGACAGAGAAATCTACACGTATGACAGCACGGGCTATACGATAGAAGGAATCGAAAAATCCAATAGAGATGGTCAATGGGAATCTGTTATAACATGGAATACTCGAGCAACCTATGATGCATATGGCAACGTTGTCAAGAAAGATGCAACGTATTATAGCTATGATACTGGTGAGACCATTACGGATACAACGCGATATGAGTACACCTATAAAAATGGCAAAGTAACCAGTGTCGTGTGCTGTTCGGAAGGAGAATATGGCGACGAGTACGGCTATAAATATCTGTACGATGATGAAGGCATTCCGGTTGAAATTCAAGGATATACAAGTGAGGGAACATGGGAAAAGGAAGCAACCATTCAGTGCATTTCTAAAGCAGACCTTGCTAAGATGGTCTTTCCGGATGTTCCATTGAATGCTTGGTATGATCCATATGTTCGATATGCCTATGAACATCATCTCATGGCAGGCACCAGAACAACAACATTTGAACCGCAGATCTCTCTGTCTCGCGCGATGGTTACGCAGATTCTGTATAATCGCGCTGGCCAGCCAAGCGTCTCGCAGAAACCGGTATTTACAGATGTGCCAAAGAATGCATGGTATTTTAATGCTGTGCAGTGGGCGGCACAAAATCATATTGTTGGCGGTGTGGGAAACAACCAGTTTGCTCCAAATGCAAATGTGACGCGGGAACAGCTCGTGAGAATGCTGTACAGCGCACAGGGAGAGCCAAAGGTTACGCAAACACTGACGGGGTTTGAAGATACTGCTCAGATCTCTTCTTGGGCATCTGATGCAATGAACTGGGCGGTAGAGCAGGGAATTGTCCATGGCTCGGCACAACAGGGTAAGTTGTATCTGAATCCGAAGAGCGCAACAACCCGCGCGGAAGCCGCAACCATTTTTACAAAGTACGATCAGAACTTTTGATTGAATGCAAAAAGCCCTCTCAGAGAGAATTCTCCGAGAGGGTTTTGGTTTTCCAAGATGGAGCGATTAATTAGAATATGTTCATAACATACTATATCTTTACATTCCAATATGGTAAGAATTAAAACACATTATATTATCATACAGGAAGGCAGTTGATTTGTCAAATTTATTGTAAACATAATATATAGGAATAAGAATGCTTGTGCTTCACAGGAGATGGTGATATAATAGACGCAAGATGAAGATGAGGTGATGAGTATGCGACTGATGCTGCAATTACATACCGATTTACATGGAGAGACGCTTCCGATTGACTATCGCAGGTCAATGCTCAGTTTATTCAAACGGGCACTTACTGCGTATGCGGATGGAAAATATTTTGAAGAGTTTTACCAAGGAAACCATACTAAGGCATTTAGTTTTGCTGTGGGACTGCCCAAAGGGGTTCGATTTTCGAGAGATGTCATTGTTCTCCCAAAGCCGGAGGCAAAGCTTACCTTAACCGTGTCTACCGCAGACCCAAGAACGGCGGCGATTTTGAACAATGCACTTTTGACCATGAAGGGAAAGACACATCCAGTCAAAGATAATATCCTGCACATTGAAAATGTTGTTATGATTCCGGAGAAGCCAGTCAGCCAAACCGGTCATGTACTGCTGATTCGTATGTTAGCACCGCTGTGTGTGCGAGAACATACGGAACGTAAAGATCGGTACATCACGATAGAAGATGACGATTTTGCACAGCAATTCACGCGCGTCATTGCGTATCAGCTCAAAGATCGGACGGAATTTACAGAAGAAGAGAAACAGTCTGTTCAATTGATTCCATATGAGATGAAAAAGACTGTGATCCGCCATTATGGGCAAAAAATTGCTTGTTCTTTGGGGACAGCGGTTTTGACTGCATCGCCGCAGGTTTTGAATTATTTGTATCAGAGCGGTATAGGATCCAGACGATCTGCGGGATTTGGATTGTTTGATATTCTTACGATTTCGGAAGGAGGATAACGGCAGTGAAACAAACGTTGCAGCTCAACGATGCCCTGTATAATGCCGGATTGTTGGGTTTTGTTCGCGTTATGCAGCGGATGAAAATACCGCTGGAGAATGACAGAGGAACATCTCTGACTGTAGATTTGTCTATGTTTGAGAACGGGACGTTCACAAAGGCGTATCTGGACGAATTGTGTGACCGCTATCAATCGCAGACCAAATATGACAGATTGATGCAGGAACTTGAACCGTATACGCGAGAGAATTTAGAGATTCCAGACAAAAAGGACGAAAAATATAAAAAATGGGTCACTTCGGTCAAAATGAAGCTGGACAGTGCTTCTTATAAGGCTGCCTATGAAATCATTGCACAGGATGAACAAAGTCCCTTTGATTTTCGACCACTCATCCAGAAATGGAAATCATCCAAAGAACCGGTGCAGCAAATAGCGTGCGTGCCGGAGCTATATGAAAAATTGAAACAATATGGCAGGATTTTCGCACTGAAAGATATTGTATATAACTTTATTCAGCCATATTGGGGCGGTATTGCGTTTTTGAATAAGACAAAAAACAAAGA
>NZ_JBNMHC010000039.1:0-11032 GCF_050872565.1 Butyricicoccus sp.
GAAGCGCGGAGAAGGCAGAGACTGCCCGCATTTTCAAGAGCTGTGCAGCCAGTATGTCGATGAGTGCATCGAAGAGGACGATAAAACGGCGCTGCTCGATCATATTCAAGAGTGTTCGCGCTGTGCGGCATATCTCAACGACTTGACGCTAATTGGCCGTGAGCTGTCACATATGGAAGAAGAAAAAGCACCGGAAGAGCTGCGCGATGAAGTAGTCAGCAGTGCGGTGCGTCAGCAGAGAGAACGAGCTGGCTGGCGTGCGCTGGGGCTGCGCATCCCTGTTGTGGCATTGGCGTGCTTCGCGGCGATTTTTGCACTGCTGGTTTGCTCCGGCGTGCTGGGAGGTCTGTTTGTCAATACAACCAAACAGGAAGCATCTGTACAGAAGTACAGCGCACAGAGCAGTGTCTTGTCGCAGAACCTGCGTTTGCCGGATGCCGTGACGGATATGAGCTATTCTTATGTCATTGCGGCGGCGGGAAATGCTGGGCTGCCGGAGCTGTCTGCATCGGCGGAGCTGATTGCAGCAGAGGACGGCGTGGAATATTACCGCGTAGACGGCGGACTGGAAATGATGCAGAGACTTGCCGATGGCATGGAATCGGTCGGTTATGAGCTGGAATCCGTCAGCAATGACCAGCTGGTTATCACACCGACGGCATCTCAGGGACTTTTTATCGTCATTCGGCAGACGCAAGAAGAGGAATAACAGGCAAAAATCCGGCATTTGCCGGACAAATTTGCCTGTTTTGGAAGAAAAGCACAAGCGAATGCACAAAACGAGCAAAAAATCCGTCAAAAAAACGTGGATTTTCGTGGGATATTTTCTTGACTTTGCGGGCAAAATGTTATAACATATAGAAGCACTCGCGAGAAGGCGAGTGAGCGATGATGCTGGAGATTGCTGCTCAGGCAGGTAACTTCAGCGGAGTAAGTCCGACAATCGGGCGGTTGAGACAACTGCGAACTACCACCGGTATGTTCCTGTGTAAGCTCGGGACTGCCAGCGCACGCGCTGACAAGCCGACAGCCGGAACCACTGCGGTGAAATCCAAAGCCGGATTGCATAACTACACGACTGTTTTGCCCGGTTTTTCTTATGCCCAAACGTGATACACACGGAGGGGTTGCAGTTTCTCTCCGAACGCGAGGACACATTTTTATAATGTAGTGTTCGAGGAGGAAAACACACAATGGCTAACGCAGAGAAAATCAGAATCAGACTGAAAGCTTATGACCACTCGCTCATCGATCAGGCATCTGAGAAGATCGTAGAAGCTGCTAAGCGTACCAACGCAAAGGTTTCTGGCCCGATCCCGCTGCCGACCGAGCGCGAAGTCGTTACCATTCTTCGTGCAGTGCACAAGTACAAGGACAGCCGTGAGCAGTTCGAGCGCCGCACCCACAAGAGACTGATCGACATCACCGGCGCAGGCAAGAACACCGTAGAGACTCTTATGACTCTGGATCTGCCGGCTGGCGTAGAGATCGAAATCAAGCTTTAAGGAAGCAGCTGGAAAAGCCATCCAGTGATGTGCTGATTCAGAAATTCCAAACATCGCCTAAGCCGCAATAGAGCGGCAAGGTCAAGTTGGTGGGCGGAAACCGCGCATCAACCAATAACCTACAAGGAGGAAACAAACATGCAAAAGGCAATCATCGGCAAGAAAATTGGCATGACCCAGATTTTCGACGCTGACGGCAAGGTAATCCCGGTTACCGTAATCGAAGCTGGCCCGTGCTCTGTCACTCAGATCAAGACAGAGGAGAAGGAAGGCTACAACGCAGTACAGCTCGGTTTTGCCGACGTAGCAGAGCGCAAGCTCAACAAGCCGCAGCTCGGCCACCTGAAGAAGGCTGGCGAGGCTGTAAAGAAGTACCTGAAGGAATTCCGCTTTGACGATATGTCGTCCTACAACCTGGGTGACGTACTCAAGGCTGACGTATTCGCCGAGGGCGACAGCGTAGACATCACCGGCATCAGCAAGGGTAAGGGCTACGCAGGCACCATCAAGCGTTTTGGTGCACATCGCTCCCCGATGAGCCACGGTGCTGGCCCGATGCACAGACATCAGGGTTCCATGGGCTCCTGCTCCGATCCGTCCCGTGTATTCAAGGGCAAGATCATGCCGGGCCACATGGGCGCAGAGCAGGTAACCGTACAGAATCTGGACGTTGTTAAGGTAGATGCTGAGATGAATATGATCGCAGTTCGCGGCGCCGTTCCGGGCCCGAAGGGCGGAATCGTATTCCTCAAGAACACCGTTAAGAACGCCTAAGGAAAGGGAAAGGAGGATACATCATGCCTATCGCATCCGTATTTGATATGACCGGCGCTAAGACCGGTGAGATGGAGCTGAACGCTGCAGTATTCGGCATCGAGCCGAATGAAGTAGTTCTTCACGCTGCTGTCAAGAATTATCTCGCAAACCAGAGACAGGGCACTCAGTCCACCCTGACCCGTACCGAGGTTCGCGGCGGCGGCATCAAGCCGTGGCGCCAGAAGGGCACTGGCCGTGCTCGCCAGGGTTCCATCCGCGCTCCGCAGTGGACTCATGGCGGCGTAGCTCTGGGCCCGAAGCCGAGATCCTACAACTACTCGCTGAACAAGAAGACCAAGCGTCTGGCTCTGATCTCCGCTCTGTCTGCTAAGGCAGCTGCTGGCGAGATCATCGTAGTAGACGGCCTGGACATGGGCGAGATCAAGACCAAGACCTTCGCTGCATTCCTGAAGAATGTAGAGTCCACTGGCAAGAGCCTCGTAGTTACTCCGGAGACTCGCGTCAACGTGGTAAAGTCTGCTGCTAACATCCCGGGCGTTCGTACCACCCCGGTAAGCACACTGAACGTATACGACATCCTGAATGCTGACAAGTTCATCATTGACAAGGCAGCAGTTGCAAAGCTTGAGGAGGTGTACGCATAATGAAGTCGGCTTACGATATTATCAAGAAGCCTGTCATCACTGAGCGTTCCATGTCTGGTATCGCTGAGAACAAGTACGTTTTTGAAGTACAGGGCGACGCTAACAAGGTAGAGATCAAGAAGGCAATCGAAGAGATCTTCGGTGTCAAGGTCGCTTCCGTCAACACCATCAAGCTCCCGGGCAAGTGGAAGAGAATGGGCGTTCACACCGGCAAGACCCCGGCTAAGAAGAAGGCAGTCGTAACCCTGACCGCTGACTCCAAGCAGCTGGAGATCTTCGAGGGTATGCTCTAATTTATCCACACGAGGGAATGAAACGTGCCGAAGGGCACACGTTTGAAATCATCTAAAGGAGTTGAAAAACATGCCGATAAAGACCTATACTGCGTCCACCCCGTCTCGACGCAACATGACCGTAGTTGACTACAGCGGTCTTTCCAAGGTCAAGCCGGAGAAGAGCCTTCTGGAAAAGAAGAAGAAGCATTCCGGCCGTAACAGCTATGGCAGAATCACCGTACGTCACCAGGGCGGCGGCAACAAGCAGAAGTACAGAATCATTGACTTCAAGCGCAACAAGATGGACATCAAGGCTACCGTCCTGACCATCGAATACGACCCGAACCGTTCCGCAAACATTGCACTGGTTCAGTACGAGGATGGCGAGAAGCGCTACATCATCGCACCGCAGGGTCTGTCTGTTGGCGACACTGTCATTTCTTCCACCGGCGCTGACATCAAGCCGGGCAACGCACTGCCGATCGAGAACATTCCGGTTGGTACCGTAATCCACAACATCGAGCTGTACCCGGGTAAGGGCGCTCAGCTGGTTCGTTCCGCTGGCGGCGCAGCTCAGCTGATGGCTAAGGAAAACGGCGTAGCTCAGGTACGTCTGCCGTCCGGCGAGTACCGTTATATCCGCCTGAACTGCATGGCTACCATCGGTGCCGTAGGCAATCAGGATTACAGCAACCAGAAGCTTGGTAAGGCTGGCAAGACCCGTCATCGCGGTGTCCGCCCGACCGTTCGTGGTTCTGTCATGAACCCGTGTGACCATCCGCACGGCGGCGGCGAGGGCAAGAGCCCTGTCGGACGTCCGGGCCCGGTTACCCCGTGGGGCAAGCCGGCTCTGGGTTACAAGACCAGAAAGACGAAGAATCGTACTGACAAGCAGATTGTCAGAAGACGCAACGGTAAGTAAGGGAGGACATGAAATATGGGCAGAAGCATTAAGAAGGGCCCTTTTGTGGCTCCTGAACTGATTAAGAGAGTAATTGCACTCAACGAAGCTGGCGAAAAGAAGGTTCTGAAGACCTGGTCTCGTGCATCGACTATTTTCCCGGAATTCGTTGGTCATACAATTGCTGTTCACGACGGCCGCAAGCACGTTCCGGTATACATCACCGAGGACATGGTTGGTCATAAGCTGGGCGAGTTCGTCCCGACCCGCACTTATAAGGGTCACGCTGGCAGCAAGACCTCCAACAACGGCAAGTAAGGCTGAAGGAGGATCATTAGAAAATGGAAGCAAAAGCAATTTTGAGAAATGTTCGCATCGCTCCGCGCAAGGTAAAGGTTGTTTGTGACCTGATCCGCGGCAAGAGCGCAGCGGAAGCAAATGCGATCTTACTGAACACTCCCAAGGCTGCATCTGAGCACTTATCCAAGCTCCTCAAGAGCGCTATGGCGAATGCTGAGAACAATCACAACATGGATCCGGAGAAGCTGTACGTAGATCAGATCTTCGTATGCCCGGGCCCGATCATGAAGCGCATCCGTCCGATGTCTCATGGCCGCGCATTCCGCATCCTGAAGAGAACATCTCACATCACGCTGGTACTCAAAGAGAAGGAATAAGGAGGAGGTAGACTATGGGTCAGAAAGTTAATCCGCACGGTCTTCGTGTCGGCGTAATTAAAGATTGGGATTCCCGTTGGTTTGCCAAGGACAATGAGTTTGGCGACCTCCTCGTGGAAGACTACAACATTCGTAAGTTCCTGAAGAAGACCCTGTACGCAGCAGGCGTTCCGACCATCGAGATCGAGCGCAGCAACGGCAGAGTAAAGATCTTCATTTCCTGCGCTCGTCCGGGCATCGTTATCGGCAAGGGCGGCGAGGACATCGAGAAGCTCCGCAAGGAGATGGAGAAGATGCTGGGCAAGCCGGTATCTCTCAACATCATTGAAATCAAGAACCCGGACACCAATGCACAGCTCGTAGCTGAGAACATCGCTAGCCAGCTGGAGAAGCGTATCGCTTTCCGCCGTGCCATGAAGCAGTGCATGGGCCGCGCAATGCGCATGGGCGCAAAGGGCATCAAGATCAAGTGCGGCGGCCGTCTGAACGGCGCCGAGATCGCTCGCAGCGAGTCCTATCATGAGGGCACCATTCCGCTGCAGACCCTGCGTGCAGACATTGATTATGGTTTTGCTGAGGCAAACACCACTTACGGCAAGATCGGCGTTAAGGTTTGGATCTACAAGGGCGAAGTGCTCCAGGGCGGCCCGCGTCTGAACCGCAACATCGAGGCTCCGAAGCCGGCATTCGATCGCCGTGACCGCAGAGACCGCCGTGACCGCCGCGATCGTCGTGGTGGCTACCGCCGTCAGAGACAGGACAGACAGGAAGGAGGCAACCGTTAATGCTTCTCCCGAAGAGAGTTAAGTACCGCAGAGTACACAGAGGCCACATGAAGGGCAAGGCTCTTCGCGGCAATAAGGTATCCCATGGTGAGTATGGCCTGCAGGCAACTGAGCCGTGCTGGATCACCTCCAACCAGATCGAGGCAGCCCGTGTTGCCATGACCCGTTACACCAAGCGTGGCGGTCAGGTCTGGATCAAGATTTTCCCGGACAAGCCGGTTTCTAAGAAGCCGCTTGGAACTCGAATGGGTTCCGGTAAGGGCGCTCCGGAGTACTGGGTAGCAGTAGTAAAGCCGGGTCGCGTAATGTTCGAGATCGCAGGCGTTTCCGAAGAAGTAGCTCGCGAGGCACTGCGTCTGGCATCCCACAAGCTGCCGCTCAAGACCAAGTTCGTCAAGCGTGAAGAGAAGGCTGGTGAAGAATAATGAAGGCTAAAGAGATCAGAGAGCTGAGTGTTGAAGAGCTGGAAGTTAAGCTCACCGACCTGAAGAAGGACCTCTTCAACCTGCGTCTGCAGAATGCAACCAACCAGCTCGAAAACCCGACGAGAATCGCAGAAGTTAAGCGCGATATTGCCAGAGTCAACACTATTCTCCGTGAGCATCAGCTGACGGAAAAGGCGTAAGGGAGGTAACTACAAATGGCTGATAGAACTTTCCGCAAGACAAGAGTCGGCAAGGTCGTTTCTGACAAGATGGACAAGACGATTGTCGTTGCTATCGCGGACAGCGTACAGCATCCGCTCTATAAGAAGATTATCAAGAGAACCTACAAGCTGAAGGCTCATGACGAGAACAACGAGTGCCGCGTAGGCGACACCGTTGAGGTTATGGAGACTCGCCCGCTGTCCAAGGACAAGCGTTGGAGACTTGTAGAGATCATCGAAAAGGCTAAGTAAGGAGGAGCGCACATGATTCAGCAGGAAACATTTCTCCGTGCTGCTGACAACAGCGGTGCCAAGGAACTGAAGTGCATCCGTGTTCTGGGCGGCTCCGCACGTAAGTATGGCAACATCGGTGACATCATCGTTTGCTCGGTTCGCAAGTGCACACCGGGCGGCGGCGTAAAGAAGGGTCAGGTCGTTAAGGCCGTTATCGTTCGTTCCCGCAAGGGCGTACGCCGTGCAGATGGCAGCTACATCCGTTTCGACGAGAATGCAGCAGTCATCATTCGTGAAGACAAAAACCCGCAGGGTACCCGTATCTTTGGGCCTGTGGCAAGAGAGCTGCGTGACAAGGACTTCATGAAGATCCTGTCTCTGGCTCCGGAAGTACTGTAAGGAGGTCGTCCGTTAATGAATACTCTGCATGTAAAGAAGGGCGACACCGCAGTCGTTCTTTCCGGTAAGGAAAAGGGCAAGAGTGGCAAGATCATCTCTGTAAACCCGAAGAAGGGTCAGGTAGTGATCGAGGGCGTTAACATGCTCACCACCCATGTCAAGCCGCGCCGTCAGGGCGAGACCGGCGGTATCGTTAAGCGCGAAGGCGCAATCCGTGCCTGCAAGGTAATGGCTGTTTGCCCGAAGTGCAACAAGAAGACCCGTCCGGCTCACAAGTTCCTGGAGGATGGCTCCAAGGTTCGCGTGTGCAAGCATTGCGGCGAAGCATACTAATTGAGGAGGTTGTAACAAATGCCAGTATTAAAGGATAAATATCAGGCAGAGGTTGCTCCTGCTCTGATGAAGAAGTTTGAGTACAAGAGCGTTATGCAGATCCCGAAGCTCGACAAGATCGTTATCAACGTCGGCTGCGGCTCCGAAGCAAACGGCAACTCCAAGGTACTCGATGCAGTTGTTCGTGACATCACCACGATCACCGGTCAGCACGCTGTCGTAACCCGCGCTAAGAAGTCCATCGCAAACTTCCGTCTGCGTGAGGGTATGCCGGTTGGCGTTCGCGTAACTCTGCGCGGCGACCGTATGTGGGAGTTCCTCGATCGTTTCTTCAACATCGCTCTCCCGCGTGTCCGTGACTTCCGTGGCATCAACCCGAACTCCTTCGACGGCCGTGGCAACTACGCAATCGGCCTGAAGGAACAGCTGATCTTCCCGGAAATCGAGTACGATCAGATCGATAAGATTCGCGGCATGGACATTGCAATTGTAACCACTGCAAACACCGACGAAGAGGCTCGTGAGCTGCTGTCTGCTCTGGGCGCTCCGTTCGCAAAGTAAGGAGGAGTAGAAAATGGCTAAGAAGTCTATGGTTCTCAAGCAGCAGGCAAAGCCGAAGTTCTCTACTCGTGCTTACAACCGCTGCAAGATTTGCGGTCGTCCGCACGCTTACCTGCGCAACTATGGCATCTGCCGTATTTGCTTCCGTGAGCTGGCTTACAAGGGCCAGATCCCGGGCGTAAAGAAGGCATCCTGGTAATTCATTTTTGTGAAAAACAGCTAACGGAGATCACAGGATCTACCGTTAACTGTTTCTCTATATCATTTCTGTAAACCCGCCCGCGGCTGAAAAAATACATTCAGCCCCGGAAAAGTGGAGAGAATCACTCTCTAACTTCTGTAAGGAGGACAAAGTAATGCAGATCACAGATCCGATTGCGGATATGCTTACCCGCATCAGAAATGCGGGCACTGCACGCCACGCTACTGTTGATGTCCCGGCTTCCGGCATGAAGAAGGCTATTGCACAGATTCTTCTGGACGAAGGCTATATCAAGGACTTCAAGGTAATCGAGGGCGGTCAGGGCACCATCCACATCACACTGAAGTACAACAACAATGAGAAGGCAATCACCGGCCTGAAGCGCGTTTCCAAGCCGGGTCTGCGTGTATACGCAGGTGCTCAGGAGCTGCCGCAGGTACTGCGTGGCCTGGGTATTGCCATCATTTCCACATCTAAGGGCGTTATGACCGACAAGAAGGCTCGCGAGCTGAATGTCGGCGGTGAAGTCCTTGCATTTGTATGGTAAGGGGAGGTACTGAGAATGTCTAGAATTGGTAGAGCACCGATCACAGTACCGGAAGGCGTTGAGGTTAAGCTCGACGGCAACACCATCACCGTCAAGGGCAAGAACGGCACCCTGACCCGTGAGATCCATCCGGCAATGCATGTTGCTGTAGAAGGCAACACCATCACCGTAACTCGTCCGAACGACGAGAAGCAGAACCGTGCACTGCATGGTCTGTCCCGTTCCCTGATTAACAACATGGTTATTGGTGTAACCGAGGGCTTCCAGAAGGTTCTCGAGGTTAACGGCGTTGGTTACCGTGTATCCAAGTCCGGCAAGACCATGACCATGAACCTGGGTTATTCCCATCCGGTAACTGTTGATGAAGTTGACGGCATCACCATCACTGTTGAGGGCACCAACAAGATCATCATCTCTGGTCCGGATAAGCAGAAGGTCGGCCAGTTTGCAGCTGAAGTTCGTGAGAAGAGACCGCCGGAGCCGTACAAGGGCAAGGGCATCAAGTATGCTGACGAACATATCCGCCGCAAGGAAGGCAAGACCGGCGCAAAGAAGAAGTAAAGGAAGGTGTGCCTAAATGGTTTCAAAGAAAGACTCTAACAAGCAGCGTCTCAGACGCCATAAGAGAGTACGCGGCGCAGTTTCCGGTACTGCTCAGCGTCCGCGTCTCAACGTATTCAGAAGCTCTAAGAACATTTTTGCTCAGGTCATCGATGATGTCCAGGGCGTAACGCTTGCAGCTGCATCCACCACCGAGAAGGACTTCAGCGAGTATGGCGGCAACAAGGAAGCTGCACGCAAGGTCGGCAAGCTGATTGCTGAGCGTGCACTGGCTAAGGGTATCGACACTGTCGTATTCGACCGTGGCGGTTACGTATACCATGGCCGTGTCAAGGAACTCGCAGAAGGTGCCCGCGAGGGCGGCCTGAAGTTTTAATCGGAAGGAGGGAAACAAATGGCTGGAAAGTATGATCGCGGCGCCTCTGAGTACGAAGAAAGAGTAGTCGCTTTAAATCGAGTATCTAAGACCGTCAAGGGCGGTCGTGTTATGAAGTTCGCTGCACTGGTTGTCATTGGTGACCAGAAGGGTACCATCGGCGTAGGCCAGGGTAAGGCTGCCGAAGTTCCGGACGCAATCCGCAAGGCAATCGAGGACGCAAAGAAGAACCTGGTAACCATTAGCCTGAAGGGCAGCTCCATCCCGCACGAGACTATCGGCGAGTTCGGCGCTGGCCGTGTCCTCCTGAAGCCGGCTGCTCCTGGTACCGGCGTTATCGCTGGCGGCGCAGTTCGTGCAGTGGTAGAAGTTGCTGGTATTAAGGACATCCGTACCAAGTGCCTGCGCTCCCGCAACCCGCAGAACGTTGTAAACGCAACGATCGAAGGTCTGAAGAGCCTGCGCACCGCAGAGCAGGTTGCTGCTGTTCGCGGCAAGTCTGCTGAAGAACTTTAATAGGAGGGGTAGTTTCAATGGAAAACCTGAAGATTACCCTGGTTAAGAGCCTGGCTGGCAGAAACAAGAAGCACATTGCCACCGCTCATTCCTTGGGTCTTAAGACGATCAACGACGTAACCATTCAGCCCGACAATGCCCAGACTCGTGGCAAGATCGCTCAGATCAGCTACCTGGTCAAGGTCGAGGCTAACGCATAAGGAGGTGTAGAACATGAAGTTACAGGATCTGAAGCCGGCTGAAGGTTCTACTCAGCCTGCATTCCGCAAGGGCCGTGGCGCTGGTTCCGGCAACGGCAAGACTGCAGGCCGCGGCCATAAGGGCCAGTGGGCTCGTTCTGGCGGCGGTGTACGTCCGGGCTTTGAAGGCGGTCAGATGCCGCTGGCTCGTCGTCTGCCGAAGCGCGGTTTCCACAACATTTTCGGTACCGAGAATGCAGTGGTAAACGTATCCGATCTCAACCGTTTCGAGGACGGCGCAGTAGTTACTGCTGCTGACCTGGTTGAAGCTGGCCTGGTAAAGAAGACACTCGACGGTGTCAAGGTACTGGGCAACGGCGAGATCACGAAGAAGCTGACCGTACAGGCAGCTGCTTTCTCTGCTTCCGCAAAGGAAAAAATCGAGGCAGCAGGAGGAAAGGCCGAGGTGGTATAAGGTGTTTGAGACCTTAAAAGCCGCATGGCAAGTTCCGGAACTGAAGAAAAAGCTGATGTATACAGCTTTTATCATTCTTCTGTTTCGGTTAGGCTCCTCTATCCCTGTACCTTATATTGACATTGCACAGCTGGCAACATACTTTGATTCGATGTCCGGCACCGCGCTGGGCCTCATGAATGTATTTTCCGGCGGTGGCCTCTCCAGAGCGACCATCTTCGCAATGTCGGTCACTCCGTATATTAACGCCTCCATCATTATCCAGCTGCTCACCGTTGCCATTCCGGCACTGGAGCGTATGGTTCGTGAGGAAGGCGAGGAAGGCCAGAAGAAGATTTCAGCCATCACCCGTTATCTGGGTGTTGCGCTGGGTCTTCTCCAGGGCTACTCTTATTATGTCCTGCTCAGAAGCAACAACCTGATTGCTCAGACAGACTTC
>NZ_JBNMHC010000040.1:0-10912 GCF_050872565.1 Butyricicoccus sp.
GGAATCGTAGAAGAAATCACGGATTCCGTTGCCTGGTGATACGTGGTCGTCTGTTCCTCGGTTGTGTTGTCAGACGAAGCGTCTTGCGTCTGGGCAGGAATCGTATACGTATACGTCCGCATAGCTGGATTCAGCAGGGAAGAATCCGACTGTGCTGCGTCTGCTGCGACAACCAATTGGGTAGCTGTGTCGGCGGATGCCAGCAATTTGCCGTCACAGTCAAATCCATCAACAGACCAATACCAAATACCCGGCTGATTTTGAATTTCTGTCGGCAGGGTGTATTCCTGTGCACCGCTGCCGGTGGAAGCAATTTGCTCGACATACAGCGGCTTCTGTGCGAAGTTTTCCTGCTGATAGAAGTACAAGAGATAATAATCAGCACCGCTGCCTGTCCAGCTGACTGCATTCGTGCCGGAGTGCATAGAAATCGTGCTGATGGTTTCGGTTGTGCTGCTGGTACCGCGTCCTGTATGTACAGCAGCGGCGACGCGATAGGTTAAGAGAGCGGTTTGCTCTGCGGAAATTTGTTCGCCCACGCCGAGCAGCTGGTCACCAATACCGCTTGTGAGACCTTGACGGATAAAATAGGCTGTGCCTTCTCGTGCCCAATCCGGCACATACGCACCGTCTGTATAGGAATACAGGGCTTCTGCGATTTCATTTTCTGACAGATCGGTACCGCTGTTTGCACTGCGCACAGCCTGATATAACACAGCGAACAGCTGCTGCCGATTGGCAGGCTCGCGCGGAGAAAATGTACCGGATTCCTCCTGTGTCAGACCCAATAGCCATGCCTCTTGTACATCTGCACTTTTCGTGTCCGTAAACGGGCATACCGTGCGTTTGGCCTGGTCACGGCTCATCAATGCGTCATAGGACGTGTCTGTCAGAGATGCGTACAGCCGCACAGCGAACGAACACGCCTGTTCTTTGGTGATAGATGCGGTTGCCAATTGTCCATCCATGCTGTCTGGCAGCAGAGCCGCCTGGTCTGCCGCAGAGAGGACGGTTTGTGTCTCTGCTGATGCCTGTTTGAAATCAACAGCTTGTGCATGTGGTGCGCCCAGCAGGCAGGCACTCAATGCGACAGCTGCCGCGCAACCCCAAAATGGATATTTCATCGAGTTGCTGTCACTCCTTTTCTATATCGATACCATTCGGAGTTAGTATAACACAATTTCTTTGCTGAAAAAACGAGAATCACAAAAAATACACAAAGAATTTTACTCCCAAATATCGCGATGGTCTTTGTGCGTATAGGAAAATACAGTCAAACTGCCGTCTGCTGAACAGATGGCTAAAAAGATGTCTGTTATCCGTACATGCTGCCGCGCGAGCTGCTTGTCCAGCCAAGCGCGGTCAAAGCCCATGTTTTTGAGATTGTGTTCCATGAGTACGCCGTCTAGAATGATATTGCCGCAGGCTGTCTCCTGAGAAACAGCGAGAGCCAGATCTTCCGGCGTTGCCGGACGATAGCGGCTGACCGGCAAAATACTGATGCTGCCGTTGGCTTCCAGCACAGCGGTTTGGATTTGATTCAGGTCAAAATAGCCTTGCTTGCGGCATTCCATTAAAAATTCATGGATGTCCATATGTGCCCGTTTGAAATTCTTGTCGTATACTCTGCCGTTATCCAGCAAGACGGATGCGCGGCCATTGAGAAACCGGCGAAGCCGCAGCGAACGATTGGGCAAGACGGCAAGAATCCATGTCGCTATGCCGAATACCAGCAGAGCAATGAGCCATTTCCAGAATTCCTGTCCCTCGGCAATGGCGAGTTCTGCGCCAATTGAACCGATCGTAATTCCATTGATATAATCAAAGGTACTGAGCTGTGCCAATTGCCGATGTCCAATTGCCTTTGTGATGGCGAATAAAACGGCCAAGGCGAGCAGTGCCGTCAGTGCGGTCTGTATCACAAACATATCCCGTCCTCCCCATAGTTTTGGTTGCATGTCTAGTATGTGCAAAAAATTCGGCATGATACACCGCTGTCCTGCATGGGATTTTTGCATTGCGGGCATGGGACGATCATGTTATAATGCTGCACAAAGGCGGGAGGTATCGCGATCATGAAAAAAATCAGCACACGAAATGCTGTCTTGGCGGGCATTTTTGGATGGGTTTCCTTTTTATTGGCAGACAGCATCTGCTTTTCTTTATTGACACTCAAATTGACTTGGCAGCCTGCGGCGATTATCTCCGCGGTACTCGGTGCCATGGCAGCGCGCTGGATTTCGTATAGCTTTGCGCGAAACAAAGCGGTTGGATTTTGTATCCTATTTGTTGCTTTGACGGCGGGCGTACAATATCTTATGGGTTCCGGCAGCATGACGCTGTCTGCACTTGTCGCAGCGGTGTTCTTGGTCATCTTCTGGCTGGTAGGCATGACTGCAAAACAAGCAGACTAAATACAGAATAAATAAATCGCGCAGTGTTTTCTGATAGGAGAAAGCCTGCGCGATGTGTTTTTGTCTCTGGTTATCTCTGCATTCGCTTGAAATCCAGATAGCCCTGTAAAATCAGGGATGCAGCGACGGCATCGACGTTTTTCTTGTGTTTTTTCTGCTTTTTGCCGGAAGCGTGCAGAATGGCATGGGCTTCAATCGTTGTGCGGCGTTCATCCCAATAGACAACCGGAACACCGGTGCGCGATTCCAGTTCTGCGCCGAGAGCCTTGCACTTTTCTGCGCGTTCGCCTTGGGTGGCATTCATATTTTTCGGTAAGCCCATGACGATTTCTTCGATTTTTTCCTTCTGAACGAGGGCGGTCAGCTCTTCCAGCAGCTTTTCGGTGTTCCAAGTCGAGATGACTTGCGGAGAACCAGCCAAAAATCCCGTCGGATCAGAGATGGATACACCGGTGCGTGCATCGCCGTAGTCAATTCCAAGTATCTTCATATCCCATAAACTCCTTTGGCATAGACATCCAGTGGTTTCGATCTTGTTCGTATTGTAGCATACAGGGGATTCTGATGCAAATGACATTGCACTTTTGGCATTTGATTGTTATAATAGAACAAGCAAAAAATGAGAGAAGGGGTTGATGATATGGCACAATCCAAAAACAATCGAAAAAAGGGACGAAAGAAGAACAACAAAGCCCATGCGGCACAGACGACAAAAAATGCCGTTCCCACCATGCGGGACTGGGATAAAGAGAAAAAAATTCGGTTTGCCTGTCTGGGCGTGATGATTGTGGGATTTGTGCTCGCACTGATTGACAATCGTATCACTTCTCTGATCGGCTATCCGCTGGCATTTATCGGCGCGGCAGCGTCTATGGTCAATACCCAATGGGACACCACCAACCACAAGATTACCAAAATTGTCCTGTGCGTGTTCTGTATGCTGTGCGCGATGCAGTTTGTCCTGCTCATTATGGGAAATGGGTGAGAGAGTTTCTAACCAATCACATAGCCTTCCTCTTTGAGGAAGGTGGCGCGGCGCAAGCCGTGACGGAAGGAGTTTTTACATTGGCAGATACGTATCAGAGCAAATCTCATGCGTTTTTATCCATTGAATAAAACTCCCTCAGTCATTTGCAAAGCAAATGCCAGCTCCCTCAAGGAGGGAGCCAAATGCTTATTACTAACGAATCAAACAAGGAGATGCACTCATGGCAGAATCGAAATCCAAGAGAAAAAACGGAAAGAAGCGTGCGCCGCAGCGCAAGGCACCACCGAAGCCGCCAACCAAGGCAGAAGTAGAGGCGGCAGAACAGGAAGTAAAGAAGAACAAAAAGAGTACGTATATGGGCTTGATTGCCGTCGGCATCATGCTGGTCGGCATTCTGGTCGGACAGTTCTGCGGTCAGATCGGCGCGTTCATCGGCTATCCGGTTGCCTTTGTAGGCAGCATCATCGGTATTTTGGCTTCGCGCGACCAGCAGAAGGGCCGCACGATGACCACAATCTGCTACACCATTTTCGCCGTTCTCGTCGCGTACAGCTGGTTCTTCCAGGTCATCAACCGCTAAAGACGAAAAAAGTCGGCACAGTGCTGTGTTCGTGACAAAAACATCTGTAAAAATTTGTGAAAAATAAATTGTCAAATCGGCATTGACGAAAGATACCCTGCGTGTTATAATAATAACACCTATGCAGGGTATTTTTTTATGCTCTCTTTTGGGAAGCAGCCCTGCAAAGGGAGGCAATTATTTAAGGAGGTGCCGTTATGCGCGTTAAGGTAACCCTGGCTTGCACCGATTGCAAGCAGAGAAACTACGACTCAATGAAGAACAAGAAGAACAACCCGGAGCGTCTTGAGATGAAGAAGTACTGCCCGTTCTGCCGGAAGCACACACTCCATCGTGAGACCAAGTAAGGCTGGAGAAAGGATACGGCTTCATGGCTAAGAAAGACCAGAACGCTTCTGAGAAGAAGAACTCCGGTAAGGAGAAGAAGCCGGGCTTCTTTTCCAGAATTGGCAAGTGGTTCCACGATCTGAAGAGCGAATGCAACAAGATTGTGTGGCCGACTCGTAAGCAGACTGCGAACAATACGCTCATCGTTATAGCTACCATTCTGGTCATCGGTGTGTTTATCTGGATTCTGGATGCAATCTTTAATCTCGGAATCACAACGCTGATCTCTGTGGCTGCGTAAGCGGAAAGGTTTGAAAACAAATGTCTGAGACACCAAAATGGTATGTCGTTCATACCTACTCTGGCTACGAGAACAAAGTAGCCTCATCCATTATGAAAGCGGTAGAAAACCGCAAAATGCATGACCTGATTACCGAGGTAACCATTCCGGTCGAGACCGTCCGCGAAGTCAAGGACGGCAAGACCCGCGAGGTGGAGCGCAAGCTGTTCCCGGGTTACGTTCTGGTAAAGATGATCGTGACCGACGAGAGCTGGTATCTCGTGCGCAACACGCGCGGCTGCACCGGCTTCGTAAGCCCGAATTCCAACAAGCCGCAGCCTCTGACTGATGAGGAAGCGCGCAAGTGGGGCGCAGTGTCCCGCGAGGTGGAAGAGGTGCAGATCGGTTACAAGGTCGGCGATTCGGTACGCGTCTGCGGCGGTCCGTTTATCGACTTTGTCGGCGTTGTCGACGAAATCGACGCAGGACAGAACAGGGTTCGCATTACCATCCCCGTGTTCGGACGTGAGACCCCGGTTGAGCTGGAACTCAATCAGGTCAAAGCCGTTGATGAGGAGTAATTCCTCGTTTTTTGGCAGGTGGGAGAGCGCAGCAATTGCGTAAGCACATTGCCAAGCGACTCGCCATTACCACATTTTTCAAGGAGGTGCTATACAAATGGCACAGAAAGTAGTAGGATTTATTAAGCTTCAGATTCCGGCAGGCAAGGCAACACCGGCTCCTCCGGTAGGTCCGGCACTCGGCCAGCACGGTGTCAACATTATGGCTTTCACCAAGGAATTCAACGAGCGCACCAAGAATGACGCAGGTATGATTATCCCGGTCGTTATCACGGTATACGCTGACCGTTCGTTCTCCTTCATCACCAAGACCCCTCCGGCTGCTGTCCTCATCAAGAAGGCATGCAACATCCAGAGCGGTTCTGCGGTTCCGAACAAGACCAAGGTTGCAACGATCAGCATTGACGACGTCCGCAAGATTGCAGAGACCAAGATGCCTGACCTGAATGCTGCTTCTGTAGAGGCTGCTATGAGCATGATCGCAGGCACCGCCCGTTCCATGGGCATCACTGTCGCTGAGTAATTTCTCGCGACCTGAGTTATTTTAATTTTCATTTGCTGACGGCGGCCCGCGCCGTCTGGTGGGAGGAACCAATCGTTCCGAATTAACCACTAAAGGAGGAAATTTATCGTGCGCAAAGGTAAGAAGTATATTGAGAGCACTAAGATCGTAGATCGCAGCAAGCTCTATGACACTGATGAGGCTTTTGACACTGTCGTAAAGACTGCAAAGGCAAAGTTCGACGAAACTGTCGAAGTTCACGTAAAGCTGGGCGTTGACTCCCGTCATGCTGACCAGCAGGTTCGCGGCGCTATCGTACTGCCGAACGGCACCGGTAAGAATGTTCGCGTACTTGTTTTCGCTAAGGGCGATAAGGCACAGGCAGCTCTCGACGCTGGCGCAGAATTTGTAGGCGCTGAGGATCTGGTTCAGCGCATCCAGAAGGAAAACTTCTTCGACTACGACGTAGTTATCGCTAGCCCGGACATGATGGGTCTGGTAGGCCGTCTGGGTCGTGTACTCGGCCCGAAGGGCTTGATGCCGAACCCGAAGGCTGGCACCGTAACCATGGACGTTGCGAAGGCTGTAAACGAGGCTAAGGCTGGTAAGATCGAGTACCGTCTGGACAAGACCAACATCATCCACTGCCCAATCGGCAAGGCATCCTTCGGTGCTGAGAAGCTGGCTGAGAACTTCAACACCCTGATGGGCGCTGTTCTGAAGGCTCGTCCGGCAGCAGCAAAGGGCCAGTACATCCGCTCCTGCGTAGTTGCATCTACCATGGGCCCTGGCATCAAGATCAACGCTGCTAAGCTCGGCAACAACTAAGTTTAAAATTTTTAAACTTTTTTCAAAAAAGCCCTTGACAGGAATGAATCGGGCTGTTATACTATAATAGCTCGTTCAAAGACAGCAGGAGATGGGTCATCCATCGTAACCGGTTTTACCATCCTGCCGAGGCAAGCATTTGTGAAATTTTCCAAATGATTTTTCATGCCCTTCTGTCTTTGAGCAGAAGGGCATTTTCTATGTCCCAATCACTTTTATGGAGGTGAAACAGACTATGCCAAACGCAAAGGTTCTGGAACAGAAGAAGGCACAGGTTGCTTCTCTGGTTGAAAAGATCAAGAATTCCCCGGCTGGTGTTGTTGTTGATTATAAGGGTATCAACGTAGCTGACGATACCGCTCTCCGTAAGGAGCTGCGCGAGAACGGCGTTGAGTACGCTGTTGTCAAGAACACCATGCTGAAGTTTGCCGCTCAGGAAGTTGGCTTCGACGGTATGTTCGAGCATCTGCATGGCACCACTGCTATCGCAATCGCATCCGAAGACGTTGTAGCTCCGGCAAAGATCCTCGCTAAGTTCGCTAAGGATCATGAGAACTTCAACATTAAGACCGGTTTCCTCGATGGTGCTGTTGTACCGGTATCCAAGATCGAAGAGCTGGCTAAGCTGCCGAGCAAGGAAGTGCTCATCGCACAGACCCTCTACAGCTTCAACTACCCGATTATGCAGCTGGCTATTGCGCTTAACGCAATCGCTGAGAAGGGCGAAGCAGACCAGGAAGCTCTGGTTTCCACTCTGGTTGCTGCTGAGGCTCCGGCTGAAGAAGAAGCAGCAGCTGAATAAGATTTGCTGCTGAAAACAGGGAAGAAATTTCCCATCCACACATTTAACTTTTGAAATTATGGAGGTTACTACCATGACTGTCAATGAAATTATTGATGCTGTCAAGGAACTGAAGGTTCTGGAACTGGCTGAGCTGGTTAAGGCTCTGGAAGAAGAGTTCGGCGTATCCGCTACTCCGGTTGCTGTAGCAGGTGCTGCTGCAGGCGCTGGCGAGGCTGCTGCTGCTGAGAAGACTGAGTTCGACGTTGTTCTGACCGCTGCTGGCGACAAGAAGATCAACGTAATCAAGGTTGTACGTGCCGTTACCGGCCTGGGCCTGAAGGAAGCTAAGGCTAAGGTTGACGAGCTGCCGTCTACCCTGAAGGAAGGCGCTTCTAAGGAAGACGCAGAAGAGATCAAGAAGCAGCTGGAAGAGGCTGGCGCTTCTGTAGAGCTGAAGTAAGTTACTTACTTTATATCTCGACGCTACAAGACCCGTGGGTTTATCCCGCGGGTCTTTTTTTGCGCTCATGCACCAGTTTTTTGTCCGATTGGAGCATTCGTGTCCGAATGGGCTGCTTGTATTTGCTGTGCTGTGGTTTTATGCGGTTAACGATATGCAAACGCAATACAGGAAAATAAGCTGCGCCAGAAGAAACATCTTGTAATTTTGGTTGTTTTTGTCGGAAAAAATGACAAAAAATATGCGCTGCGTAAAAACGAAAATTGCAGGAATCCTTTGTAAAAAATTCATCAGCTTTCCAGAAAATGTTGATTATTTTTTCGCTTATATCCGTGAAAAGTATGAAAATACGAACCGAATGTTTCTTTTTACGTGCCTAAATATAGAAAAAGTTAAAGATTCGCAACATAAAAATAAAACGAAAATTTGCCTATGCTGTCGGATATTAGCAGAATATAACCTGTCGCGTGTAAAAACTTGGCAAAAATTTTGCACAGGAATTTGTAAAATATTTTTCAAAAAAATCGGAAAAGAGTAGCAGAAAATGCAAGAGCTTGCTATAATAAAATCATAGTAAATGAGGTGATACATCAGATGAAAGTACATAAGTTCTTTGCCGGGTTAACCGTCGTTTGCTTTATCATTACAGTGCTTTCAGGCATCGAAAAGGCCTGAATTTTTATAGGAGGTTACTTATCATGGGAATCATTTCTAAGGTTACAGAAGCATTTAACGAAATCAACTGGAATAAGGTTGGCATTTTTACCGGCGGCGTTCTGTTCGGTACTGCTGGTATTAAGATTCTGAGCAGCAAGGATGCAAAGAAGGTCTACACCCAGACCACAGCTGCCGCTATGCGTGCACAGAGCTGTGTGATGAAGACTGTCACCAAAGTGCGTGAAAACTGCGATGACATCGTAACCGATGCAAAGATCATCAATGAGGAGCGCGAAGCTGCTGACGAGTACATCGAGGATGCAAAGGCTGAGGAGAAGACCGAAGCTCCGGCTGAAGAGGCATAAGCTGCCGCATCGTATACGGAAAGATCATGCAGTGCCTGCCTGAGTGCAGGCACTGTTGCTGTTCATAGAGGAGGCTTCATTGTAGTATGAAGGGTAAAATTCTGCATGAATCTGCGGGAAGAATCCGTGTCCGTGTGCAGCAGAAGCACATGACGCTGGAACAGGCAGATTTGTTGGAGTATTATTTTAGAAATCAGGACGGCGTCAAGGACGTTCAGGTTTTTGACCGTACCTGTGATATTGTCATTCGGTATACTGGCGCGCGTCAGGCAGTGATTGATGCTCTGCGCACCTTCTCGTATGCCGAAGCCAAGGCATTGGATCTCGTACCGGATCATACCGGCCGTGCCCTGAGCCGCGAATACGAAGATAAGATCGCGGCATCGGTTTTGCGCCGCATTCTGTGCAAGACCATTGTTCCGGCACCGATGCGTGCTGCCATTGCACTGACCAAGTCGGTGAAATATATTCGCCATGGCATTTCGTCCTTGGCACAGGGCAAGCTGGAAGTAGCCGTACTGGATGCCACGGCAATTACGGTATCCATGCTGCGCGGTGACTTTGATACCGCTTCGTCTGTTATGTTCTTGCTCGGCATCGGTGAGACACTGGAAGAGTGGACGCACAAAAAGTCTGTGGATGATTTGGCGCGTACCATGTCGCTGAATGTCGATAAGGTATGGTGCTTGGTAGACGGACAGGAAGTACTGACACCGGTCAATGAAGTACAGGTCGGCGATGAAATTGTCGTTCGCACCAGCAATATGATTCCGCTGGATGGCAAGGTTGTTTCCGGTGAAATGACTGTCAATCAGGCGTCGATTACCGGTGAATCTCTGCCGGTACGCAAGGAAGCTGGCACGTATGTCTATGCCGGTACCGTTGTCGAAGAAGGCACCTGCGTGATTTGTGTCGATAAGAATTCCGGCAGCGGACGCTATGACCGCATTGTCAAGATGATTGAGGAATCGGAAAAGCTCAAGTCCGCTTCGGAGGACAAGGCATCTCATCTGGCGGACAAGCTGGTACCGTACAGCTTGGGCGGCACAGCGCTGGTATATCTGCTGACGGGCAATGCAACCCGTGCGCTGTCTGTCCTGATGGTTGACTTCTCTTGTGCCCTCAAGCTGGCAATGCCGATTTCGGTTCTGTCTGCGATGCGTGAGAGCAGTGTACATCATATTTCTGTCAAGGGCGGTAAGTTCTTGGAAGCTGTTTCTGAGGCAGATACCATTGTATTGGACAAGACCGGCACGCTGACCCATGCATCCCCGAAGGTTGCCAAGATTATTCCGTTTGGCGGAAACAATGAGAATGAAATGCTGCGTTTGGCTGCTTGCTTGGAAGAGCACTATCCGCATTCGATGGCAAAGGCTGTCGTACAGGAAGCGGCAAAGCGTGACCTTAAGCACGAGGAATGCCATTCTGAGATTGAATATGTCGTAGCACACGGCATTTCCAGCATGGTAGAAGGTCAGCGCGTGCTGATTGGCAGCTATCACTTTATCTTTGAGGATGAAAAGTGCATACTGCGCGAGGAAGACAAGGAACTGTTTGAGACCATTCCGGAGGAATATTCTCCGTTGTATTTGGCCATCTCCGGCGAGCTGGCAGCAGTCATCTGTGTCGAAGATCCGCTGCGTGAAGAGGCAGCAGAGGTCATTGACCAGCTGCATATGCTTGGCATCAAGAACGTTGTTATGATGACCGGCGACAACAGCAAGACGGCAAGTGCTGTTGCAGCAAAGCTGGGCATTGACAAGTACTATGCAGAAGTTCTGCCGGAAAATAAGGCAGAATTTGTCAAGGCAGAGCATGAGGCAGGACGAAAAGTTATCATGGTTGGTGACGGCGTCAACGATTCTCCGGCCCTGTCTGAAGCAGATGCAGGTATTGCCATCAGTGATGGCGCAGCAATTGCGCGTGAAATCGCAGATATTACGATTTCGGCTGACGATCTGTACACTTTGGTAACGCTGAAAAAGATCAGTGATGCACTGATGCAGCGCATCGACCGCAATTATCGCTTTATCATTGGCTTTAATCTCGGTCTGATTCTGCTCGGTGTGGCAGGTGTCCTGCAACCGGCAACGTCTGCGATGCTGCATAATCTGTCCACGCTGGGCATTAGCTTGGACAGCATGAC
>NZ_JBNMHC010000041.1:0-10744 GCF_050872565.1 Butyricicoccus sp.
GCTCTGACCTCTGTGCAGTTTTTGACCGGTGAGCGGCGCGGCAAAGACCGCTCAGACAAGCCGGAATATAAAGTGCTGCTCAACTGTGCGTTTTGCTTTTCGTCCAGCATTTCGCGTCTGGAGTATTATCATAACTCCTCGTGGCTGGAGTACGGCGGCTCGCCGGATAAGGCGGTTCGCTCGGCGTTTGTCTCTGCGATTGATGCCTATCTTAAGCAGAACAACAAATACAACAAAAACGAAGGACGCATTTCGTTTCAGGATGTGTCAGACAGCTTGATTCTCGTGACCAGCTGTTTCTCAACGTATACTTCGTATGAAAATCAGACCAAGAAAGCCATTACCAACAAGTTTATTCAGGAGGCAATGACAGAATTCCTGCGCTCCGGTCTGGAAATTTACTTCATTGAGAACAAGACAGAAGCGGATAAGATTGCCGAGCAGATTCTCATCAACAAGCGTTCGCGCGAACAGGCGGAAAAGGCGCGTCTGAACATCAAGAAAAAGCTCACCGGCAATTTGGATTTGGCCAATCGCGTGCAGAAATTTGTGGACTGCCGTACCAAGGACGTTTCCCGCCGCGAATTGTACATCGTGGAGGGCGATTCTGCACTGGGTTCGTGTAAGCAAGGACGTGACTCGGAATTTCAGGCAATTATGCCGATTCGCGGTAAGATTTTGAACTGTCTCAAGGCGGATTACGATAAGATTTTCAAGAGCGATATTATTACCGATCTGCTCAAAGTATTGGGCTGCGGCGTAGAGGTCAAGTCCAAGTCCAACAAGGAACTGTCCAATTTTTCGCTGGACAATCTGCGCTGGAATAAAGTCATTATCTGTACCGATGCCGATGTCGATGGCTTCCAGATTCGCACGCTGGTGCTGACGATGCTGTATCGTCTGACGCCGACGCTGATTGAAGAGGGCTATGTGTACATTGCAGAATCCCCACTGTATGAGATTGAGTGCCGCGGCAAATCGTATTTTGCTTTCGATGAGGGCGAAAAGGCAGAGGTGCTCAAGCAGCTGGAAGGCAAGAAGTACAACATTCAGCGCTCGAAGGGTCTCGGCGAGAACGAGGCAGATATGATGTGGGAGACCACCATGAATCCGGAGAGCCGCCGTCTGATTCGTGTGATGCCGGAGGATGCCGCAGCGACAAGCGAGATGTTTGACCTGCTGCTCGGTGAAAATCTGTCCGGACGAAAGGAATACATCGCCGAAAATGGCTGGCAGTATTTAGAATTCGCGGATATTTCATAAAAATACTTGGAAAGGTAGTTTTTTCCTGACATGGCAAAGAAAAAGAGCAAACAGCAGCCGGTGAAGGAATATCATCCGCTTGAGCCGACCGCACAGCGCATCACAGAGACGCTGCGCGAGAATTACATGCCGTATGCAATGAGTGTCATTGTATCGCGTGCAATTCCGGAGCTGGACGGATTCAAGCCGTCCCACCGCAAGCTGCTTTACACAATGTATAAAATGGGGCTGATGGGTGCCAACCGCACCAAGTCGGCAAATATTGTCGGTCAGACCATGAAGCTGAACCCGCATGGCGATGCGGCAATTTATGAGACAATGGTTCGTCTGACGCGCGGCAATGAGGCCCTGCTGACGCCGTTTGTCGATTCCAAGGGCAACTTTGGCAAGGTGTATTCGCGCGATATGGCCTATGCGGCTTCGCGTTATACTGAGGCAAAGCTGGACAAAATCTGCGCGGAGCTGTTCCGCGAAATTGACGATGATGCGGTAGATTTCGTGGACAACTATGACGGAGAGATGAAGGAGCCGACACTGCTTCCAACGACGTTCCCGAATATTTTGGTATCTGCCAATACCGGTATCGCTGTCGGCATGGCGAGCAGTTTCTGCGGCTTTAATCTCGAAGAGGTCTGCCGGACTGCCATTGCGTATATCGAGGACAACAACTGTGATTTGATGGCAACGCTTCCGGCACCGGATTTCCCGACGGGCGGTGAAATCATTCTGGATCACGCCCAGATGAAAAAAATCTATGATACTGGCCGCGGTTCGTTTAAGATTCGCTCCAAATGGAAGTATATCAAATCGGAAAATCTGATTGAAGTGTATCAAATTCCGTACACAACGACGATTGAGGCGATTATTGATAAGCTGGCGGATCTCGTCAAGAGCGGCAAAGTCCGTGAGATTTCGGATATTCGAGATGAGAGTGATTTGTCCGGTCTCAAACTGGCGATTGACCTCAAGCGCGGTGCCGATCCGGACAAACTGATGGATCGCCTGATGCAGATGACGCCGCTCATGGACAGTTGTTCCTGTAACTTCAATGTGCTGATTCAGGGAATGCCGAAGGTACTCGGCGTGCGCAGCATTTTGGAGGAGTGGACCAAGTGGCGCACAGAGTGCAAAAAGCGCACCATTCGCTATGATTTGGCGAAGAAAAAGGAGAAGCTGCATCTGCTGCACGGTCTCAAGACCATTTTGCTGGACATTGATCAGGCCATTGCCATCATTCGCAACACAGAAAAGGATGCGGATGTCGTTCCGAACTTGATCCACGGCTTTGGCATTGATGAAAAGCAGGCAGAGTATATTGCAGAGATTCGTCTGCGCCACATCAACCGCGAATATATTCTCAAGCGTCTGTCTGAGACAGAGGAGCTGGAAAAAGAGATTTCTCGCTTGGAGAACCTGCTCAAGAGCGATGCCAAGGTGCGCCGCGTCATCATTCGAGAGCTGGAAAATATCATCAAAAAATATCCGTCTCCGCGCCGTTCCGATATTCTGGAAGCGGATAAGCTCGAACGCTTTGAAGAGGAAGACCACATTGAGGATTATCCGGTGCATCTGTTCCTGTCCAAGGAAGGATACTTTAAGAAGATTACCTCGCAGAGCCTGCGCGGTGCATCGGATCAGAAGTTTAAGGACGGCGATGCGCTGTTCCAGACGCTGGATGCGACCAATAAACAGGAAATTATCTTCCTGACCAATAAGCAGCAGGCATATAAAGCGCATTTGTATGACTTCGATGACAGCAAGGCGAGTGTGCTCGGCGATTATCTGCCGTCCAAGCTGGAAATGGACGCAGAGGAACAGCCGGTATTCATGCTGCTGCCGGGAGACTATACCGGAAGTATGGTCGTTGTCTTTGAAAACGGTAAGGCGGCACGCTTTGAGCTGGCGGGCTTTGCCACAAAGACCAATCGCCGCCGCCTGACCGGCGCGTATTCCGACCGCTCTCCCGCCAAGGCATTTTTCCACTTCTCGCAGGATTGCGACATTACATTGTTTGCGACGAATGGCAGAGCATTGACAATCAATACCTCTGTGATTCCGGCAAAATCGACGAGAACGACAGTCGGTGTGCAGGCCATGGTGCTGCGCGGCAGTCATACCATTACGCACGCATGTTATGCGATAGAGCTGGCATTTGCGCAGCCGAAACGATATGTTTCCCACTCGATTCCGTCCATTGGCGCCCTGCTCAAGGATGAGGATAAGGGACAGATGACGCTGTTAGAGTAAAAGATCACAAAATGAGAGAAAGCCGTCCTTCGGGGCGGCTTTTGCTTTGTCCGCAGTGTCAGCGCGGCACCTGCCGCATAAGATGGAAGCAGGGAAAGGGGAAAGCGGGTATGGATCACACCTTGATGGCAGCTATAGCGGGCGGTGATGTGCGGCAGGTTTTTCTTGGAGAGCGGCTGGCGGCAGATGGAATGCAAATCGGCACAATTGGATTGGAACGGCATCGGTCTGCCCTGCCGGTGTACAACGATATGGCGGCATTATTTGCACATGCAGATGTCATTTTGCTGCCGATGCCGGTCACACGAGATGGCGAACGGCTGCACACGCCGCTCGCCAATGCGCCCTATCGGCTGAAGGACGTACTGGATGCCGTTCCGGCGGGCACGGCGGTATATGGCGGCTCGATTCCGCAAAATGTGTACGATATGGCGCGGCATAGAGGCATTCGCTTGTTTGATTATCTCAAACAGGAAGAATTGGCTCTGCTCAATGCCATCCCGACGGCGGAGGGAGCGATTCAAATTGCGATGGAAGAGCTGCCGATGACGATTCATGACCTGCCTGTACTGGTCATTGGAGCAGGACGCATTGGCTCTGCGCTCGCGATGCGGCTGCGTGGACTCGGCGCGCAGGTTACGGTGTCGGCGCGGCGGGAGACAGATTTTGCCCGCATGTACAGTGTGGGGTATCGCTGCTTGGATACCCGAAAGCTGGCGGGACAGCTGCATCAATTCCCGCTCATCATCAATACGGTTCCGGCGGATATTCTCAGTCGGGCGGTGCTTGCAGATTGCGCACCGGATACGCTGCTGCTGGATTTGGCATCCGGCGCGGGTGGTGTCTGTGCGGATGCCAAAGAGCTTTGTCGTGTGATTCATGCGCTGAGCCTGCCGGGAAAAGTCGCACCAAAGAGCGCGGCGGATGCCATTGCACAGACCGTGCGGCACATGCTGGAGAGGGAGGGGTTGTTATGAAACGAACTGCGGGATTCGCTGTGTGCGGATCCTTCTGTACCATAGATCGGGCCTTGACTGTTATGGAACGGATGACACAGGAGGGCTGGCAGGTCGTTCCGATTGTGTCTCAAGAGGTATATACACAGGATACGCGCTTTGGAACAGCGCGGGACATTGTACAGCGCATCACAGATCTTTGCGGCGCGCCGCCGCTGCATACGCTGCAAGCGGTCGAGCCAATTGGTCCCAAAGATATGCTGGATGTTTTGATTATCGCGCCGTGTACCGGAAGTACGTTAGCACGGCTCGCGCATGGCATCAGTGATACGCCGGTATCTCTCGCGGCAAAATCCCAGCTGCGCGTGGAAAAACCGGTTGTACTGGCGGTGGCGAGCAATGATGCTCTTGCCGGATCTGCGCCCAATATTGCCGCGTTGCTCAATCGCAAACAGTATTATTTCACGCCGATGAGACAAGACGCGCCGCAAACCAAACCGCGCTCGCTCGTCGCGGATATGAATAGGATTCCGGAAACGGCAGATTTGGCACTGGCGGGAAAACAAATTCAGCCGATTTTGTATTGAACACAAGAAAAGACCCTGTTTGCGTGAAACAGGGTCTTGTTGCTGCTTGGAAAAACAGAGGCTTACAGGGTTGCTGCCATAACAGCCTTGATGGTATGCATCCGGTTTTCTGCCTCGTCAAAGACGATGGACTGCGGGCCTTCAAAGACTTCATCGGTAACTTCCATGGCGTCGCGGTTGAATTTTTCGCCCATTTCCTTGCCGATAGTTGTCTTGTGGTCGTGGAATGCTGGCAGGCAGTGCATAAATACCGCGTTGTCAGCGGCATTGTCCATCAGCTTCTGGTTGACCTGATACGGGGAGAGGGCGTCAATGCGCTCTTGCCATACCTCAACCGGCTCACCCATAGATACCCAGACATCGGTATACAGAACATCGGCGTTCTTGGTAGCTTCCATCGGATCTTCACAGAAACGCAGGGTTGCACCGGTCTCTGCGGCAATCTTTTCGCAGGTCTCAATCAGAGCCTGATCCGGGAAATATGCCTTCGGTGCAGCAGCAGTGAAGTTCATGCCCATCTTGGCACAGCCGACCATCAGCGAGTTGCCCATGTTGTAGCGTGCATCGCCCAGATAAACAAAGTTGATGCCCTTGAGCTTGCCGAAGTGCTCGCGGATGGTCAGAAAATCAGCCAAGATCTGTGTCGGATGAGACTCGTTGGTCAGACCATTCCAGACCGGCACGCCAGCGTACTTTGCCAGCTCCTCCACGATTTCCTGACCGTAGCCGCGGTATTCAATGCCGTCAAACATACGGCCGAGTACGCGGGCGGTATCTGCGATGCTCTCCTTCTTGCCAATCTGAGAGCCGGACGGATCAAGATATGTCACCTGCATACCGAGATCGTGTGCGGCGACCTCAAAGCTGCAGCGGGTACGGGTGCTGGTCTTTTCAAAAATCAGCGCGATATTCTTGCCGCGCAGCGTATCATGAGCAATGCCTGCTTTTTTCTTCGCCTTGAGATCGGCAGCGAGATCAATCATGCCCTCAATTTCTTCCGGTGTAAAATCAAGCATCTTGAGAAAGTTTTTTCCTTTGAGATTCATAGTCGTGTTCCTCCTGTGTATTGGTATCCACTGCTCTTTATTATAGCAGACAAACAGATAATTGGAAAGTAGGGAAAACGCCGCCTGTACTCAGGGTACAGACGGCGTTTGCTGCAATTCGCACAGCAAATGCAATTGTTGTTCCTGTGTCAACATGCCGGATCGGTATAAGGCGTGAACTAAACCGGTCAGCATACAACGCTTCCATTCTTGTTCCAGATTGTCCATTGCTTCCCTCCGTTCTGAGAGAAGCATATGAGATGCGATGCGAGATTAGACCATCAATCATCAGGATATACATCGGATGGCGTGATGTTATCCGTCGTGACTGCTTCTGCCGAAGAATTGGCGTATTCCATCACCGGAGACAGCGAATCAATTGTCCATACGCACCAAGGAATGTTGCCTCGCAGCAGGGTTGCGCGCTGAGCAACCGTCAGGTAACGGCTGTTGGCGCCGAGCGTGATGGAATTTTTGCCGTTTTTGAGAAGCTGTGCGTTCTTGACGGCATTAGAATCGACTTTGTTTGCCAACAAGCACAGCGGCGCGGAATCGTCATAATCTCGCAGATGCAGCAAATCGTTGACGTAAAAGCTAATCCAAGTGACATCATCCTGCATATTGTATTGCTTGGTCAGCTCAAATAGGGTGCGGACTTGGCTTTGCGTCATGGGGATTTTCATTTCAATATACGGATGCAAATGATTACGCGAACAAAAAGCAATAAATTCTTCAAACGTTGCGATTTTTGTGCCTTCATATCCCGCCCAGCGCTCGGAAGAATTGCTCTTGTAACTGAAATCATAATTTTGCAGCTGGCCATAGGTGAAGTCAGCGACATTGCCGGTGCCATTGCTGGTTCGGTCAATCGTCGTATCGTGAATCAAAACCGGTACATTATCTTTGGTGAATTGGACATCGGTTTCTACATAGCGATACCCTTTTCGCACAGAAAGTGCATAGGCGGACATGGTGTTTTCCGGTGCTTCCAAGCTGTATCCGCGATGGTTGACAAGGCAAATCTGTTGCTCTGCGGTTTCGGCATCCGTTTGTGCGTCATGATACAAGCAGAAAACAACGGCGCATTGCGCGCGGGTTGCATTGCCTTTCGGAGAAAAGGTGGCCGAGGCTGTACCGCTCATAATACCGGAACGGTACAGTGTATATACTGCGTCAAGCGCGTAATCCGCGGTTTGATTCCTGTCAGAGAAGATTTTTGTGCTGCGCGTGCGCGGCAGCACGAAACGCTGATAGTTGGCAAACCGGACGATGAGAGATGCCATTTGCTCTCTAGTAATCGCGCTGTTGGGAGAAAACTGGTTCGGGGCAGTTCCTGAGACGAGACCGCCGCTGTATGCCCATGCGACAGCGTGCGCATACCATGCGTTGGCGGGAACATCCTGAAATTGCGTGGTTGTGTACTGACTGATGTCTTCTTTGCTGTATTTGGCGAGCACGGTGACAAACATGGCACGCGTCATAACGGCATTCGGAGAAAAGGTTGTCGGCGTGGTGCCGGAAAATAAGTCAAGATCTACCGCTTGATTGATGTACGCTTCCGCCCAATGGCCGGAAACATCGGTAAATTTTGCCGCTTGTGCACGTTGCTGGGGGCAGACTGTAAATACCATTGCTGCCGCAAGCGCACCAGCAATCCATTGTTTTATGCGCTTATGTATCATGCGTGAAACGACCTTTCTTGTGTATTATATATAATTATCATACCATAAAACAGGTGGGATGTATACTGTTTGCCTAGGAAAAGATTGTGCTATGATTTTGTACGCATTGCAATTTTATCGATTTGTGGGTAAAATAAAGAAAATAAGCAAAACAAGAAGGAGCATGTTGATAATATGGAAGAAAGACGATTGGATTTGCGCATTCCCAATGCAGCACGGTCAAAGGAAGGACATCGCACCACAAAGCTGCTGTTCCGGCTCAATCAGACAGAACCGTATACGGAAGAATATGACAAGCTGGTACATGAATTGTTTACCGGCGGATTTGGCGAAGGCAGCCGCGTCAATACGCCGCTGTTTGTTAATTTGGCTGCCAATGTACATATCGGCAAAAACGTTGTTCTCATGCCGTATTTCCGCTGCATGTCTGCCGGAAATGTCTGGATTGATGACAATGCGCGCATTGCCATGAATGTATCGATTATCACCAACAATCATGATATGTACGAGCGCGATGTACTGACGATTCGCGATGTGCATATTGGTAAAAATGCGTGGATTGGTGCAGGCGCGACGATTTTACCCGGTGTGACAGTCGGAGAAAATGCCGTAGTCGGCGCGGGAAGCGTTGTGACAAAGGATGTCCCTGCCAACACGGTCGTGGTCGGCAATCCGGCGCGGGCAATCAAGACATTGGATGCCGAAAAATTTCAATCATAAAGAGGTAAGAGAGTATGAATGAGCATGTAGCACGGGCAAAAGAATTGAGAGATACCGCCCCGCAAAACAACAACTGCGCCCAGACAATTCTGCGCGCCTATGCCAAGGAAATGGGTTTGACAGAAGAACAAGCAGCTGCTGTCGGATGTAATTTTGGCGGCGGCATGAAGTGCGGCGGCACCTGCGGCGCGATTACCGGCGCACTGATGGTTCTCGGCACAAAAGGCATTGTCTCTCCGGCAGCTGTCGGAGAATTCCGCAAGCGCATCGCACAGAATCATGATGGCATGACGGACTGCGCCGATTTGCTCAAGGCAAACGCACAGAAGGGCGGAAACAAAAAGACGCATTGCGACAATATGATTTATGAAGCCATCGAGCTGATTGATGAGATGACGAAGAAGTGAATACCGATGAAACGAATCATATATATTCATGGGAAAGGCGGCAATGCGCAAGAAGCAGAGCAGTATCAATCCTTATTCGCGGAAAGCGAGGTCATTGGCTTTGACTACAAGGCAGAGACTCCATGGGAAGCCAAAGAAGAATTTTCTCGCTTTTATGAAGAACAAAGCAAAAATTGTGATTCTGTTGTTTTGATTGCAAACAGCATTGGTGCATTTTTTGCTATGCACGCGCTTGCAGATAAAAACATTTCCAAAGCCTATTTTATTTCGCCGATTGTTGATATGGAAACGCTTATTTCAGATATGATGAGATGGGCGAATGTGACCGAAGATCAGCTCAAACAGGAAAAAGAAATTCCTACTTCGTTTGGCGAAACGTTGTCTTGGGAATATCTTTGCTATGTGCGGGAACATCCGATCACTTGGAAGATACCAACGGATATTTTGTATGGAGAAAACGATCACCTGACATCGAGGGAAACCATATCCGCTTTCGCGCATCAAATCGGTGCGAAGCTGACGACTGCGAAGCAGGCAGAGCATTGGTTTCATACGCAGGAGCAGATGGACATTCTGGACAACTGGATCCAGACAGCTGAAAATGCCTAGCATTCCAAAGCACGCAAAGTCAAGAAACAGTACACGCATTTTGTTAGACTGAAAGCACAGAAAGGGCGTGAGCAGATGAATTGGATACAAGGCATACAGCGGGCGATTGACTATGTGGAAGCAAATATCACAGAAAACCTAGATTTTGAAGAAGTAGCAAAACAGGCATATTCTTCCTTATTTCATTTTCAACGTGTATTCCATATTTTGTGCGGGTTCTCGCTGGGCGAGTATATCCGGATGCGCAGGCTGTCGCTTGCAGGAGAAGAACTGTCCAAGGGAACAGTCAAAATCATTGATATAGCAATGAAGTACGGATACGATACACCGGAGAGTTTTACCCGCGCCTTTACCCGATTTCATGGCATTGCACCGAGCGAAGCAAAGCGTGGCGGCAAGGTCAGAATCTTTACGCCGCTTTCTGTAAAATTGACCTTGACAGGAGGCAGTAAAATGGCTTACAGAATCGAAAAACGAGATGCGTTTCAGGTTGTTTGCAAGAGAAAGCGTGTAGGGAAACCGCAATCGGCAAATGCGACGCCGGACATCACGGAGATGTGGCAGGAATACGGTGCGGACGGAACAATGGGAAGGCTGCTTGCCTGTATGCCAGAACATCCGGTGATGAAGGGCTTACTTGGCATCTGTTTTTCCGCGGAGCTGAACGCAGAGCAGTTCCCATATGGCATCGGTGTGGAGTATAACGGCGGAACCGTAGATGAGGATTTGGAAGTCGTGACGATTCCGGCAAACACTTATGCTGTGTTCACAAGCAAGGGGAAGATGCCGGATGCTTTTATTGAGACCTATCATCGAATTGTGACGGAGTTTTTTCCGCAGAGCACCCAGTACGAATATGCGGAAAATGTGGAGTTTGAAGTATATGCATCGAATGATGTTTCTGATCCGAATTATCAGTGTGAGATTTGGATTGCGGTAAACGAAAAAACGCAATCTATCTAAAACGATTTGACGAGCAGCCATGCATACCAGAGCGTGGCTGCTCGATTTTTATCCAGTATAAAATCTGCATAATTTCACATACTATCCATAAGACGTGTAATATGGAAATAATCCGAACGGGTATATAGATGCAGGAGGAATAGATGTTATGAAAGCAACAGGAATCGTCCGCCGGATTGATGATCTCGGGCGTGTTGTCATACCAAAAGAAATTCGGAGAACCATGCGGATTCGGGAAGGCGACCCGCTTGAGATTTATACAGA
>NZ_JBNMHC010000042.1:0-10342 GCF_050872565.1 Butyricicoccus sp.
ATCCGCCATCGGCAAGAATTCTCGAATGGTCTTCTGGCACGCTTCAGCGGAATCCCACAGAGGAAGCCGTACATTGGGGTCAAAGCTAATCAGTATCTGCTTGTCTTGTGCCAGCTGGATGAGTTTTTCATGTGCCTTTTTGACCGGCCAATCAACCAAATCGACCGAACAAAAATGAACGATAGCGGTATCTTCCAGCATCTCCGGTGTAATCTGTTGTGGAGAGAGAAACAGATCGGCACTCGGATTGCGGAAGAAGGAAAATTCCCGGTTTCCGGTTGCATCCAGAGAGACAAATGCCAGACCGGTGTTCGCTTGTTTTGTGTGAAATACATACGAGGTGTCCACGCCGTTGCTGGTCAGCACATCGCAAATATGTTCGCCAAATGCATCTTCTCCGACCTGAGAAATCATGGCGCCGCGTCCGCCAAGACGGCTCACTGCTGTGACAACATTGGCCGGAGCACCGCCTGCTACACGCTCAAAGTGGGTGACTTCTTTGAGTGCGCAGCCTTTTTGCTGTGGTACAAAATCAATGAGTAATTCGCCAATCGCTGTGACTTGTTTCATGTATCGTTCCTCCCGTTATGCCTGTGCCCAGTGAAATGTCATCGGCTGAAGGGCATCGCTTTGCACTTCTCCCACGCCGTGCAGGGTAATTGTTCTGTTTTTCTGTTCTTTGCCCTGCGGATACACGCGCGTCGTCATGGTCTGCTCGCCGCCATTGACAAACAGCTCCAACGAAGAAGTATCCATCAAAAGATGCAGGGTATCCAAGGTCTGTGTCTGGATATATCGTCTGGTTCTGCCATATCCCGCCTGCTCGCTGAGCGTCAGAGACAGCAATCCCTGTGACCATTCTATCACAGCACAGGTTCCCATCGCAATGCGCAGATGATCGCCTGTATTGCGGATGCGCAATTCTGCCATCGCCCCGGTATCTATCGTCAACGAACCTTGCAGCGTTTGCTGCTTGCTGTCTGTTCGCAGCTGCTGCAATTCTGCAATCGGCTGTGCCGTCAGGCGTTCGCCATTCCAATGCAGTTCTCGCGGCACGCTCATGCCATGCTGCCAGCCGCTCCAATCCGCTGTCGGATTGGTATACTCTGCATCCGGCATACCCATCCAGCCAAGTAAAATCCGTCGGCCATCCGGTGCTTCAAAGGTCTGTGGTGCATAGAAATCAAAACCGGCATCCAGCTCTTGATAGTCGCCCAGCGTATAATCGGAACGGAAATCGCCATACAACGGGAAATATCCGCAGGAGTACACATTTTGATAGCGATACTTCTCGTGCGCAATGCCTTGTGGAGAGGTTATGACAATCCACTGTCCGTCAACACAGAACAAATCCGGGCATTCCCACATGAATCCAAACTTTTGCGGCGTCTGAATCGTATTCAGATGCTTCCAGTGCAGCTTATCCTCGGAGGTGAACACGAGAATTTCACCGACATCCTGTCTGGTGCGTGCACCGAGTACCATATAATACGCTCCGTCCTGTTTCCAAGCCTTTGGGTCTCGCACATGACAGCTGAGATTTTGCGGGTAATCCTTATTTTCCAAAATACAGCGATTACTCTCGGCTGTGATGCCGTCGCGTGTGATTGCCAAGCCAACATTGTGTCCGCGTCCCTCATAAATATAATCATAATTGCCGGGATGCTTGACATTACCGGTATAGTACAGATACAAACCGTCCTGCTCTGCCAGTCCCGAACCGGAATACACGCCGTTTTTGTCCCAAGCATCGGTCGGATACAGAAATACCGGATGCTGTGTCCAAGAGAGCAGATCCGGACTGCTCCAATGTCCCCAGAAAATCCGTCCTCTGTGGGCATCCAACGGGCTGTACTGATAAAAGACATGATACTCGCCCTGATACCAGCACAGGCCATTCGGGTCATTCATCCAGCCGGAAGGAGGCATCAAATGAAAACCGAAACGATAGGGATCTTTCGCTCTCTGTGCACCCGCTTCTACCTCTGCCTTGAGAATATTCTGCTTGAGTTCCTCTCGCTTTGTCTGCATATGATTGCCTCCTAAATCATGGATTGAACTTATTTTTTCACTGTCAGCAGGGTCTCGCCTGCCTTTGTCTGTCTGCCAATGTGTGTCAAAACGTCTGCATAATCATCGGCATTGGTTACAATAACCGGTGTAATGGTTTTAAAGCCTTCCGCCTGAATGGCTTCCATATCAAATTCCATCAGCAAGTCTCCAGCCTTTACGTGCTGTCCTTCTGTGCAGTGCGGGGTATAATGCTTGCCGTCTAACTGAACCGTATCAATACCGATATGAATGAGCATTTCTACGCCATTTTCACCGGTCAGACCCACGGCATGACCCATCAAGGTTTCCACGGTTGCATCAAATGGCGCATATACTTTCCCTTCGCTCGGTTCAATGGCTGCGCCCTTGCCGAGAACCTCTGCGGCAAACGTGTCGTCGCCAGTATCTGCCAAGCTAACTGCCTTGCCCTGCATCGGAGCCAGAATCTCCAGCTCGCCCTGAGCTTCCTTCGGCTCTGTAAATACCGGTGCTGCTTCCAAAGTTTTGTCTGTTGTTTCCGGCGCATGATTTACTGTCTGCGGTGCGTTTTTATAGCCAAACATCCAAGACAGAGCAAACGCTACGCCTGCGGAGATGGCAAACATCAAAATGTACTTAACCGGTGCATTGAGACACAGCAGAATACCAAAAATACCTGTTACGCCGGTGCCGGTAGCACCCAGAGAGGTAATGGATGCGAACATCGCGCCGCAGCCACCGCCGATACATGCGCACACGAACGGGCGGAAGAATCGCAGATTGACACCGAAGATTGCCGGTTCGGTAATGCCCATAAACGCAGACAGCGAAGACGGCAGTGCCATTGCCTTGAGCTTCTGATCGCGAGTCTTGAGGGCAACAGCCAGTGCAGCCGCGCCCTGTGCGATATTGGCAGAGGATGCCAGCGGCAGCCAGTAGGTACAGCCAAATTCCTTGATCTGACCGAGGTCAATGATGGTATACATATGATGAATACCCGTGACAACCGTCGGGGCGTACAGCGCACCCATAACCAGCGAACCAATGCCAAACGGAAGAGAAATCAACGTCTGAATACCGTTGATAATGCTGCTCTCTACAATATTGAATGCCGGGCCAATCATCGTCATCGTCAGGAATCCAGTCACAAAGACGGATACCAGCGGGGTGACAAACAAGTCCAGCATTGCCGGTACGCGCTTGTGCAGCCACTTTTCAATATTTGCCATGACAAATACCGCGATGATAACCGAAATGACATGTCCCTGATAGCCGACAAGCGGTACTTTCCACAGGCCAAATACATTGAGATACTCATCTACGCCGCCCGTCATCGTCCATGCATTTTGCAGATTCGGATGTACCATAATCATGCCGATAACGCCGCCGAGAAATGGATTGCCGCCGAATACCTTCGCGCCGGAGAAGCCAATCAGCACCGGCAGGAACACATAGGCGGTGTTCGAGAACATATTGGCCAGCACGAACAGCGAGCTTTCGTTGGACATGTTGATATAGCCATTGTTAATCAAGAAGTTCAGCGACTCCATAATGCCCATCAAGAAGCCGGATGCGACAATCGCCGGAATAATCGGAACGAAAATATCGCCCAGTGTCTTAATAAACCGCTGGAACGGATTGGCTTTGCTGGCTGCTGCCTGCTTGACCTCTTCCTTCGATGCCGCCGTGATGCCTGCCATGGCGATAAATTCGTCATATACCTTATTTACCACGCCTGTGCCGAAGATAATTTGCAGCTGACCGGATGCCTCAAAAACACCCTTGACGCCTTCTGCATCCTCCAATGCTTCTTTGTTTACCTTACTGTTATCTGCGATGACCAGCCGCAAGCGCGTTGCGCAGTGTGCCGCGGATACAATGTTGTCTTTGCCGCCGATGTACTGCATCGTCTCGGCTGCCGCTTTTTTGTAATCCATAAAGCGAACCTCCATTCATCCTATCTCTTTGTGAAACTTCTATGAAACGTATATGAAATGTTTCATCTTTCTGTTACACAGTATATCAGATTTTCCCAGCTTTTCAAGCGTTTGATTTCACAAAAATTTCATATTTTTTCGTGCACATTGCCCAAGCACTCTTCAAACTGTGCGGTTTTATCCTTGTTTTGTCGGTCTGCTTTGCTTTTCTGGTGTAATTTTGAGACGTTTGTTCATATGAAACTCAGTTTCATATGAGTGCAAAACAAAAGACATCCTCCCGTACAGAGAGAATGTCCTCCTATCTTAGCAGGTTTCTTGTTCAATGACCTCAAAACCCATCTTCAGTTTTTTCTTCATATCAATGCCGCTCTCGATCATTTTTACCAGCATATCCGCGCCTTCCATACCAGTAGACTTGTAAAACAAATGTGCCGTCGTGAGATTCGGCTCCACAATTTCCGTCATACGGGAGTGCCCGATGCCGGTAATGCCAATATCTTCCGGAATACGCTTACCGATTCCCTTCAAATACTGCATGGCACCGATGGCAATGGTATCTGTGGCACACACAATGCCGTCAATCTCCGGTGCTTGCTCCAGCAGCTTTTGCGCGGCATCATAGCCGGATTCCAGTGTAAATTCCGAATACGTCACACGGCGTTCCAGCAATTCTAGCTGATTCTTTTGCAGTGTATCCAAATAGCCATGCATACGCGAATCTCCAGCGGCACGATCTTCCGAAGTGACCATAATTGCACCGATGTTCCGATGTCCCGCCTGAATCAGTCGTTCTGTCATTGCAGCGGAAGCACCGTAATCATCATGGAACACGCAGGAAAAGCCCTCGACCTCCTGTGATACAATGACAATCGGCATCCGCATGGATTGCAGCAATCGAATATGTTCGTCCGTCAAAATGGTGGCACTAAAAATTACACCAGCCAATTCATCCTGCTGAAACGATTTCAGATATTGCAGCTCTTTTTCCACACTGTTTTCTGTATTGGCAAGCAGCATCCGATAACCCGCTCGATTGAGCACCTGCGAAATGCCTGCGACCATACGCGAAATGCTCTCGGAACTGATTTTCGGAATGACAATGCCAACCGTCGGACTTTTGCCCGGCGCGGTCTGTTGCGAAGCACGGTTGGGCACATATCCGGTCTGTTCCACGACTTTGCGGATTTTTTCCTTTTTCTCCTCGCTGACGTATCCATGATTAAAATACCGCGACACACACGCCTTGGACACATTCGCGAGCTGCGCAATTTCTGTAATCGTCATACAAGTCCCTCCGTTCTATCTCATTTATTGTACCAAATTCCCGCGCCGCTGGGAAGGGCATTTTATATGTGAAATCATACTACAAAAAACCACCGAATCCATGTGGAAACGGTGGTTTTGCTTTTGCAATTGTTGCAGAAATAATTGGCAAATTATCTCTTGGAGAACTGCGGAGCGCGACGTGCAGCCTTCAGGCCGTACTTCTTTCTTTCCTTCATTCTCGGGTCACGGGTCAGGAAGCCAGCTGCCTTCAGGATCGGACGATACTCGTCAGAGTTAGCCTGCAGCAGTGCACGAGCGATGCCGTGACGGATTGCACCAGCCTGGCCAGTAAAGCCGCCGCCGGTTACGGTGCAAACAATGTCGAACTTCTCAGTGGTCTTGGTAGCTTCCAGCGGCTGACGAACGATCAGCTTCAGGGTGTCCAGACCAAAGTAGTTGTCGAGGGTACGATTGTTGATGGTGATTTCACCAGTGCCGCCCGGGAGAAGACGAACTCTTGCAACAGAGGACTTTCTTCTGCCGGTGCCGTAGAAATATGCTTTCTTAGGTGTGTACATGACTTAATTTCCTCCTTGTAAGAATTACTTGCCAGCCCAAACGGTCGGCTGCTGTGCTTCGTGGTTGTGCTCCTCGCCTGCGTAAACCTTCAGACGGGTTGCAGCCTTGCGGCCAATAGAATTCTTCGGGAGCATACCCTTAACTGCCAGCTCGATTGCCAGTTCCGGACGCTCAGCCATCAAAGTCTTGTACTGAGTCTCCTTCAGGCCACCGATCCAGCCAGAATGTCTCTGGTAGTACTTCTGAGTCAGCTTGTTGCCGGTCAGGATTGCCTTAGAAGCGTTGATAACGATAACGAAATCGCCAGTATCAACGTGCGGGGTGAACTCTACCTTATGCTTACCGCGAAGGAGAGCTGCTACAGTAGCTGCGGTACGACCCAGCGGCTTGTTTGCTGCGTCGACGATATACCACTTGCGGTCAATGTTTTCAGCCTTAGCCATATAAGTGGACATGATCTAACCTCCGATTATAATTTTTATCTGAAATGTTTCATTCACGTTAGGTATTGCCCGAAATCCGAACTTTTTCCCGTTTTTCGAGCGCTATATTGTTATACCACATTCAAAATCCAAAGTCAACACATTTTTTGAAGATTTTAATTTTCCACATATCAATCTCTTGTTTTCTCTTGTTTTCTCTCGTTTTCTCTCGAATACTCACAACCCAAATTAAAATTTTTCTCTGTCCAATTGTCGAAGGATGCAGTATAATAAAGATATTACGGCGCGAAAAATGCGCGTTTCGGAGGAAAATCATGCAGAAAATGCTCTCTTATGTCCGCCGCGCGGTGGATCAATACCATATGATTGAAGAAGGCGATGTGATTGCGGTCGGCGTATCTGGCGGCAAGGATTCTCTCGCGCTGTTGTCTGCGCTTGCAAAACTGCGTCGCTTCTATCCCAAGAAATTCGAGGTCAAAGCAATCACCTTGGAAATGGGCTATGAGGAGATGGATTTCACACCGGTTGCCAAGCTGTGCGAAGAATTACAGGTAGAATACATTACCGAACAGACAGAAATCAAAACCGTGGTCTTTGATATTCGCAAGGAAGAAAATCCCTGTTCGCTGTGCGCGAATATGCGCCGCGGCGCACTCAACAGCACCGCTAAAGCGCATGGCTGCAACAAAGTCGCGCTCGGCCACCATTTTGACGATGTCGTCGAGACCGTGCTCATGTCCCTGTTATATGAAGGCAGATTCAGCTGTTTTTTGCCTGTTACGCACTTAGACCGCGCGGAAATCACGGTCATTCGTCCGATGCTCTATGTGCCGGAGTCGTATATCCGCTCGCTGGCCAAGCGGCTGGAGCTGCCAATCGTGCACAATCCCTGTCCGGCAGACGGCAGCACCAAGCGCGAAGAGATCAAGCAGCTGCTGCGCTCTTTGGAGCAGACCAATCACGGCGTGCGTCAGCGCATCTTTGGCGCGATTCAGCGGTACCCGCTCAAGGGCTGGGCACCGGATAAAACCGTGCGCCGAAAAAAGGGAGAATAACCAAAAAGGCTTCTTGTCTGGTTTGACAAGAAGCCTTTTGCTTTGTATTTACTTTGCCGAGCGGCTGTATGCGCGGCTCTTTTTCGTGTGTTTGCTGACCGGCTTTTCGGTCTTGGTGCTCTTGCGCACGACACGGTACTTATTGCTCGGACGCTTCATCAGGCGTGTGCCCTCATAGCGCGTCGGATGGTACGTGTAGACTTTGGTGTTGGCATGAATGCCGCAGTCTGCCAATTCTGCCAGAATGGCATCGGACAGAGCGGCTGTATCTTCGCGCTGTGCCAGAGAAATCTTCATCACGCCCTGATACGAGCTAATCAAGATACCAAACGGCTGATAGCCGCACGGCAGGATAGCACCGTAATCTTCAATATATGCCTGCATACTCTCCGGAATATCAAATCTGCCGATATTGGTCAAAATAAAGCTGTCGCGATACACATAATTGCGCGCCATATCGCGCATCATGGTTTCCTTTTCTTCCATGTTCATCTCCGCATGATGACCTTCCGAAACACGGGTGCTGCCAGCCTGACCCCAATATGCCGAATGACGCGGTGCGCGCTGGGTGTCAAACATCGCACGAACCTTCTGACAGGCTTCTGCAAACGGCAGAGAGAACCAATCATATTCAAACGGCAGATCCAGCAGCGAAACAAAGAAATGTGTGGTGTCAGACGGAACAATCTGACGCAGATCCATCGGGATCTCTGCGACAACCGGTGTACCCGCATCCTGTTCGGTATAATAGGTGCGGTACAGGGCGAAGGAAATCGCTGTGTACAGCAGGCTGATCGGCGATGCCCCGTGTGCATGGGTCCAAGCTCTCAGCTCCGCATACGGGAACGTGATCTCTGTCATGCGCTCATTGCCTTCTCGGTCAGCAACCGGTGCATGGAACGACTTCTCAACCGTATAATGTCCCTCTTCCGACGGATTCGCCTGATCCAGCTTGGCATATCCGTCTTCACATTCACTGAGCTGGAACTGTGTCTCATGCGTGCGAATGCTGCCGTCATTACAGACCGGCTTGCCGCACAGGGTCAGATATTCAAACAGGACAGCGCGGATAAACTGGTCAAAGCCATGTCCATCACACAGAGAATGCTGATACTCCATATAAATGGTCTTGTCTTTCCAGCCCAGCGTGAACATGTAGCCGTTGTTATCTTCCGAGCCCATATAATACGGAGAGACATCCGAGAACGGCAGAACAACCGGCGGCAGCGGATTGAAATAATACCGATACGCGTCTGTATCACGCGACAGGCCAACGCGCATCTGCGGGAAACGCTCTAGTGCACGTTCTGCCGCCTTTTGCAGCAATTCCGGATTGACCGGCTCTGTCATGCGAATGATGTGGCGCGGTGCACATGCCAGTTCTCGATGGGTTGCGTACATAAAAACCGGACCATAGCTGTCCGCTTCTAAAATTTTCTTTGGTAAATGCTTCATGGTATACATGGAAAAACCTCCTGATTTCCATCACGGTGGTGTTGCTCTTTTCTTTCTGTTTCCAGTATACGTTTCGTTCGTGAGAGAAACAAGGGCAGATATTTCCGAAAATTTCCTGCAACACTCGGTTGGTTATAAGCACTTTAACCAACACTTATAATCTCACTGTTTAAAATAACACAAATATTATCGAAAATACTCGATAATTTACACTCCATCAGCACTTTGCACAATAAAAAAGAACAACCGCAAAATCTTAACGATTTTACGGCTGCTCACAGGTATTATATGGATAGATTTCAGGCTCCCTCATTGAGGGAGCTGGATTGTCGCTCTGCGGCAAGACTGAGGGAGTAACCAGTAAGCCCTAACGAATCAGGGTAACTCTGATTCATACCGGCTCACGTGCTGCTCCTTCCGTCACGGCTGACGCCGTGCCACCTTCCTCAAGGAGGAAGGCTTTTCCATCAAATTGTTTAATTTCCTGTATTGGTCGGCAGATACGGAATAATCTTCTTTGCCAGCTCAGAGGTGGTCATCGTCTGGAGCCAAACACGGCCTGGTCCGCGCAGGGTGGACAGGAATAACCCTTCACCGCCGAACAGGATGTTCTTAAATCCCTTGACCATTTCCGCGGAATACTGTACAGAGGTCTCAAATGCCGCGATATTGCCGGTATCCACACGCAGCAACTCACCCGATGCAAGATCAATGGCCTGCACACTGCCGTCAATCTCACAGAACACGGCACCGTTTCCAGAATACTTTTGCAGAATAAAGCCTTCGCCGCCAAACAAACCGCCCTTGACGCCGCGGTTAAAATAGGTAGACAGCTGCACACTGTGCTCTGCGCACAAGAACGCGCCCTTTTGTGCGATAATCTCATAATCTGGACGAATATCAAACTTCAAAATCTGTCCCGGCATCGTCGAGGCAAACGTCACTTCATCGACATCGCGTGTCGCCGTAAACGTCGCCATAAACAGAGATTCACCGGAAAACATTCTGCCGAATGCTTTACCCAATCCGCCCTTCATGTTGGATTCCATCGTTACGCCTTCGGTCATCCAGCTCATACCGCCGGACTGCGTATAGACACTCTCACCGCGCGACAGACGAATGGTCACTGCCGGCATCATATCGCCAAAAATCTTATACTGCATGGTTCCTCCTTATCTCTGGGGATGTCTCTCTCTACAAGATAAGTATACCATAGATTTAATGCAAAGTATATTCCGTTCCATTGACTGTCAACGATTTTGCATTTTCCAAATCAATCGCGTCGGCAAGAGCAAAGTAATGGGTGTAGGTCTTCATGACTTCCGGCTCCAAATCGCCGTGCAGTTCCTGCAAGTCCAGCTTCTTTTCGCTGCCGTCAGCAAACTGTACCGTGACGTCCGGCGTACCGTGAACATATTCCTTCCAATCGACATCCCATTCGCTCTGTGCTTCCAAATAGCCCGGCAGCGTATATTGGAACGTAATTGTGCTGGTATTCAGACGAATTTCATTGAGGGTACCCTTCTTGCCGGTCGCACTGGTCAGCGGCGTATCTGTCTGTACGCTCTTATCC
>NZ_JBNMHC010000043.1:0-10269 GCF_050872565.1 Butyricicoccus sp.
AATCTGCCGTGATGCATGCAAGGCAGCAAAGGAGCGCGGTGTCAAGATCTCTTGCGACCTGAACTACCGCGGCAAGCTGTGGACACGTGAGGAAGCACGTGCCGCTATGACCGATCTGTGCCAGTATGTAGATGTTTGCATCTCCAACGAAGAGGATGCAAAGGATGTATTCGGCATCGAGGCAGAAAATACCGATATTTACGGCGGCAAGCTGAACAAGGCAGGCTACAAGTCTGTAGCAAAGCAGCTGGCTGACAAGTTTGGCTTTGAGAAGGTAGCTATCACGCTGCGTACTTCCATCTCTGCCAGCGATAATGACTGGGCAGCAATGCTGTACGATGGAGAGAACTACTGCTTCTCTAAGGAATATCATCTGCGCATTACCGACCGTGTTGGCGGCGGCGACAGCTTCGGCGGCGGTCTGATCTATGCCCTGATGAATGGCAAGTCTACACAGGATGCCGTAGAATTTGCAGTTGCAGCTTCTGCACTCAAGCATTCTGTAGAAGGCGATTACAATCGCGTTACCGTGGAGGAAGTCGAGAAGCTCGCAGGCGGCGATGGTTCCGGCAGAGTCCAGAGATAACATACCTACCTTATTTATCTTTCTTTTTCACTGGATGGCGGCAGGCTCAGGAACCTGCCGCCGAAAAAGAACGTAAAGAGATATGATGGAGAAAAAGAGTTATGAAAAAGAATCTTACGTCGAGTGTTCGCAAGTGTATCGCAGGCGTGCTGAGTATGGCTGTTATGGCTGGCAGCATGGCTGTTCCGGCATTTGCTGCTGATGACAACACAGGCAGCGATAATCTATTGACCTATCAGGTAGCTGAAGGGCTGAACTTGAATGACACGACTGCATTTGCCGATTCTACGGAAGCATGGCAGTATGCTGATAAGATTAGCAGCCATGTGGATACATCGGTTGAGAAAATGCGTGCCATCTTTGCACAGCGCAAGGTGAGCATCGTAGAGTACGGCGCACAGCCGCACGCTGTTTTTGATATTGTAGAGGGCACCTATAAGAAGTCCGAAGAAGATGCAAAGGCAGAAGCAGAGCTGGCAAAGACCAATACCAAGGCAATTTATGCGGCAATCAAGGCCGTCAGCGAAGCTGGCGGCGGCACCGTTGTTGTTCCGGCAGTAGATGGTCAGGTATTCTATACCGCACCGATTCATCTGGAAGACAATGTCAATCTGTGCATTGAGAAAAATGCAACTCTGAAGTTTACCACAGATACCAGCCTGTATTGCGGCGATCTGATGAAGGAAGTTTATGGCGATACGGTTGACGAGAAGGGCTTGACGCTGACTCGTTTTGAGAGCGTAGAGCTGATGAACTATTCTCCACTGATCTATGCATACGGCAAGAAGAATATTGCACTGACTGGCGAGGGTACACTGGATGGACAGGCAAGCGTTGGTGACGGCGAGCATCCGGAGACCATGGTATGGCAGCAGTGGAAGAAGAAGCGTACCTATGCAAATGGTACCACTATTGAAGCACAGAACGCAGCAGTCAACAAGGTGTATGGCCAGGGCCAGACCAATGTTCCGGTTGCTGAGCGTCAGTACGGCGAATCCGAGCACGAAGAGTGGAGCGGTGCAGATGACGGCTTCCTTCGTCCGAACTTCATTCAGCCGTATAACTGTCAGAATGTCCTGATTGAAGGCGTTTCGATTAAGAATTCTCCGATGTGGGAAATCAATCCAGTTCTGTGTGATACCGTTTTGGTTGACGGCGTTTCCATTAACAGCCACCTGCACAACAACGACGGCTGCGATCCGGAATGCACCAGCAATATGGTTATCCGCAACAACTCCATTGATGTTGGCGACGACTGCATGGCAATCAAGTCCGGCAGAAACGGAGATGGTCTGCGCATCAACCGTCCGAGCTTCAACATCGTACTGGAAAACAATACCTTCGTTGACGGCCATGGCGGCGTAACCATCGGTTCGGAAATCACCGCTGGTGTCAAGAACATCTTCTCTGAGAACAACGAGATGAACAGTGATGATCTGGAAGCAGCATATCGCTTCAAGACCAACTACATCCGTGGCGGCACGATTGAAAATGTATACTATCGCAACGACCATGTCAAGATGGTAAAGAGCGACAAGCCGGTTATTCTGGTTGACCTGAACTACGACATCAAGAATGAAGTCAAGCGCATGGAAGCCTTTGGCGTCGACTATAAGGCATACATTCCGCAGTTCAAGAATGTACTGTTTGAAAATGTATCCGTCAATGCTGCAAATGAAGCAGGCAAGGGCGGCAAGTACGCACTCCAGCTCAACGGCTTTGATGTCAGCAGCATTGCTGATTCCTGCACCGTAGAACCGGGCACACCGGATTGCTACATTTCTGATTTTACCATCCGCAATTCCAGCTTTGTCGGCAGCGAACAGAATTTTCAGATGACCAATGTTGATGGTCTGACGATGGAAAATGTCAGCATGACTGGCAGCACTACAGCAGACAGCCTGTCCAAGTGCAAGAACCTGACCTTTAAGAACTGTGATTTCACCGGTTCTGCAACAAAGCGCAGTGTCTTTGCAGCAACAGAAGGCTCTGTACTGACTGGTTCTGTTTTCGAGGGCGATTACACCGACGTACCGGCTGATACTTGGTATACCGATGCTGTATATGCAGCACGTGAGGCAGGTACGATGGTTGGCGTAGCAGACAAGACTTTTGCACCGACCGCACAGCTCTCTCGTGCACAGGTTGCACAGATTCTGTACAACCGTGCAGGTCAGCCGACTGTCAGTGATGCACAGGCATTTACTGATGTTGCAAAGGATCAGTGGTATTATAAGGCTGTACAGTGGGCTGCTGAAAACGGCATTGCAGGCGGCGTTGGTGACAAGATGTTTGCACCGAACGCAGCAGTTACTCGCGAGCAGCTGGCACAGTTCCTGTACGCAGAAGCTGGCAAACCGGCAGCTTCCGGCGAACTGAACTTTGTTGATGCAAGTGCAGTTTCCGGCTGGGCAACTCCGGCTGTTACTTGGGCAGTACAGAATCACGTCATTGCCGGCGATAAGCAGGCAGACGGAACCCTTCTGCTCAACCCGCGCGGCAACACAACCCGTGCACAGACCGCAGTGATGCTGCACAACTTGGCATCCTAATTTACGCTGCTAACAGATACTGGCATCTGTTAGACATACATGATTCCTTTCCTATCAGATAAGAATCCTTTCCCTAAAAAGAGACCTGTCTGTTCCTTCGGGAGCAGGCAGGCCTTTTTTCTTGAGAATGTTTGTTTTTTATGATACGATACTTGTAGAAAGTGAGGAAAATAACCATGAATATACAATCCATTGTCGTAGCGGGTGCCGGAACCATGGGATCTTCCATGGCACAGATTTTTGCAAAATATCACGATCGCGTTGTGATTTACAACCATCGGGAAGTAACTTTGCAAAAGGCGCAGGAACGCATTGAGGAAAATGTACAGACGTTGATGCAGGCGGGAGAGTTGACACAGAGAGAAGCGGAACATTTGCTCGGTGCACTGTCGTATACCACGGAGTGGAACTGCTTTTCATCCTGTGATTTGGTTGTGGAGAATTTGGCGGAGGACTTGCCAATCAAACAAGCGTTTTATGAAAAAATCTCCTCGCTTGTCCGAGAGGATACGATTATCGCAACCAATACATCGGGCTTGTCTATCAATACCTTGGCAAAATCTGTGCAAGGGGCAAATCGATTTATCGGTATGCACTGGTTCAATCCGCCGCATTTGATTCCGCTGATTGAAATTATCAAGGGAGATCAGACAGACGATGCCGTTGCTCAAGCGATTTATCAGCTGAGCGTTACAATCAACAAGAAACCGGTGATTGTCAATCGCGATGTGGCAGGCTTTGCGGCAAATCGCTTGCAGTTTGCCGTCTTGCGCGAAGCGCTGGATTTGGTGCAGAAAGGCGTGATTTCCAAAGAAGGCATTGACGATGTCATGAAATACGGATTGGGATTTCGGTATGCTTGCCTTGGTCCGTTAGAAGTTTCTGATTTCGGCGGACTTGACACATTCTATCATATCAGCAGCTACTTGATGAAAGATTTGTGCGACTCCAAAGAGGTGCCGGAACTCATGAAACAGCATTATGAAGCGGGAGAGTATGGCGTCAAAACCGGCGCGGGATTTTATGACTATTCCGGAGATCGAGCACAGCAAGCGACCAAAGAGCGCGATGAGAAGTTTTTAAAACTGTATCATGCGCTGTATGAGTAAAATCATCTGTCTGTAAGTACACGATGGTCGTATGGAGAATCCTTTGGATATGCCGGATAACTTTTCGGAGAAATGCCGACAGAAAACCAAGTCGTTGGAGGAATGATTGTTATTCTAGGCATTTGCGTGTATACCTTGTATTCTATCAAAGGCCGCAGTATAATGACAGCAAGATAGAGAAAGGAAATGCATATGAAACGAATCTTTTTGATTGAAGATGATGCGGCAATTGCAAAAAATCTCAGCTTGCTGCTGCAAACGGAGGGATATATTGTCACTTGTGTCAATACGCAAAAACAAGCCATTGCTATGCTGGACAAGCAAATGTTTGATCTGGCATTGGTGGATATTTCTCTGCCAGATGGAAATGGGTTTGCAGTTTGCACAGAGATGAAACATCGACAGGACATACCGGTTATCTTTTTAACGGCTTCCGGAGACGAGGCCAGCGTTGTCACCGGACTGAATCTTGGTGCAGATGATTATATTATCAAACCGTTTCGCCCGCGAGAATTGGTAGCACGCATTCAGGCAGCTTTGCGGAAATCTGGGCGTATGCCGACCGTATATAGCATGGGTTCCTTGACAGTAGATACAGCGTCCGGCGTAGTAAAAAAGAATGGGCGGGATGTTTTTTTGTCTGCTTTGGAGTATCGGCTGCTGTTAGCATTTATCAATGAACCAAACAGTATTTTGACGAGAGAGCGTCTGCTCGATGAATTGTGGGATGCATCGGGAGAATTTGTGACCAATAATACCTTGACCATGTATATCAAACGTCTGCGGGAAAAAATTGAAGAGAATCCATCGCATCCGCAAATGATTGTAACGGTTCGAGGATTGGGGTATCGTTTGGGAGGGGATCATGCTTCGGAATCGTGAAATCAAACAAATTATAGGAATTTCTGCTGGGATCACAACGGTTTTGGTTGGCATTGGCTTTTGGATTCATCCGATGGCTGGTGTTTTCGTGCTTGTTACAGCGATTGGGTTAGGCGTTGTCTTTGCGCGATTTACCAAGGCGCGGTATCAACGTCTGACAGAAATGGCGGAACGCATCGATCACATTTTGCATGAGGAAGAGGAAATGTATATTTGCAGCGAGGAAGAAGGAGAACTTGCCATCTTAGAGAGTGAGATCTCAAAAATGACGCTGCGGATTCGAGAACAAAATGATGCCTTGCGCAGAGAGAAACAGCATTTAGCGGATTCTATGGCGGATATTGCGCATCAATTGCGCACGCCGCTGACCTCTGCCAATGTCATTCTTGCGTTGCTGAAAAATCCAATGGAGGAGCAAAAACGCCGTTCTTTGCTGGGAGAAACACAGAAATTATATCGAAAGATGGAATGGCTGATTACTGCTCTGCTCAAATTGTCGCGGCTGGATGCAGGAATTGTGGAATTTCAATCGGAGCAGATTTCAGTCAAACAGTTGATACAGGAATCTTTGCGTCCGTTTTCTCTCTCTATGGATTTGCATGAGATTCAAACAAGCCTAGATATACCGGAGCAAGCGATGATTACCGGTGACTTTGGTTGGCTGTCAGAAGCTCTGCAAAATATTTTCAAGAATTCCATAGAGAGTATGCACGACGGCGGCAAACTGGAAATCATCTGTACAGATACGGTTTTGTATACGGAAATTCAGCTGCATGACAGCGGACCGGGATTTTCTACGGAAGATTTACCGCACATTTTTGAGCGGTTTTATCGCAGTACAAAGACACAGACATCGGGATATGGCATTGGGTTGGCACTGTGCCGAACAATACTCTTGCGGCAAAATGGTACGATTCAAGCAAAAAACCATCCAGACGGCGGTGCGGTGTTTTCCATCCGGTTCCCAAAGTGACAGATCTCTCACCGAAAAGTCACGGAGGTGTAAGGTACACACGGTATACTATGAGCATACCAAACAAAAAGGAGGCTCATATATATGGATTTCTTACGAGTAGAGAATGTATGTAAAATCTACGGAGAGGGCGAAAATGCGGTCGCCGCACTGGATCATGTTTCCCTAAGCATAGAGAAAAATGACTTCACAGCGATTATTGGTTCTTCGGGTTCGGGAAAATCGACCTTGTTACATGCGATCGCAGGTGTTGATGTGCCGACCAGCGGAAAAATTTTCTTGAACGGGCAGGATGTCTACGCACAGAACCAAGAAAAACTGGCGATTTTTCGTCGCAGGCAGGTAGGACTGATTTATCAGTTTCATAACCTGATTCCAACACTCAATGTCGTGGAAAATATCACGCTTCCGGTGCTTATGGACAGAAGAACTGTCAATCAACAGCGACTGGAAGAACTGCTGGAGCTGTTGGGTTTACAGGATCGGCGGGATCATTTGCCCAATCAGCTTTCCGGCGGACAGCAGCAGCGAGTAGCCATTGGCAGAGCACTGATGAATGCACCGGCTGTGATGCTGGCGGATGAGCCGACGGGAGCGCTGGACAGCCGCAACGGCAAAGAGATTGTGCAGCTGCTGAAAGAGAGCCACAAAAAGTACCATCAGACGCTGATTATTGTCACGCACGATGAGAGTATCGCGTTGCAGGCAGACCGCATCATTACGATTGCTGACGGCCGTATCGTGCGGGATGAGAGGCAGGTGGCTCGTGCGTGAATATCTTTCACAAGATCGCATGGCAGGGATTAAAAAAGAATCGCACGCGCACACTGGTGACGATTATTGGTGTGGCGTTGTCAGCGGCACTGTTTACCGCTGTCACGACGTTCGGCATGACGCTGCTGCAATATTTGATTGACAATTCCGCTGCAAAAACCGGAAACTGGCATGTGGAATTTACCGATACAGCTCCGGCATTTATGCAGCAGCAAGAGCAAGATAAAGAAGTCGAGCAAGTAGCTTGCTTTGAAAATATTGGCTATGCTGTGCTGGACGGCGCAAAGAGCGAACAAAAGCCATATCTGTTTGTTGTGGGATTTACCGATGAGACGCAGCAAATGCTGCCGATTTCCCTGATTTCTGGCCGTTTGCCAAAAAATGATACAGAGATTTTACTTCCGGAACATGTGGCAATCGAAGCTGGCGTACAGATTCCTGTAGGAACAACGCTCACCGTATCTGTCGGCAATCGAGAAAAAGACGGAAAACGTTTCACGCAGCACGATGCCTATACAAAGGGAGAAACACTGTCGCAGACTGTGCAGAAACAGTATACCGTTGTTGGTACCTATGAACGTCCGGGTTATGAGGAACACGAAGCGCCGGGATATACTGTGATTACGCGGGTTCATGCGATTCGTGCGGATGCTTCGTGCAGTGTATTTGTTCAGCTAAAACATCCGACACACAGTAACCAATTCGCAGAAACCCATAAACATGCGGGAGAATATGTGCTCAATGAAAATATCCTGCGGTTTTATGGTACAGCTGGCAGCCAAGGATTCCGAATGCTGCTGTTTGCGGTCGGCGGAATTATCATGGCGATTATTATGGTCGGTTCGGTATTTCTGATTTATAATTCGTTTCAGATTTCATTGAATGAGCGGATGCATCAGATCGGTATGTTGATGTCTGTCGGCGCGACGAAAAAACAGTTGTGTCATTCGGTTTTGTTTGAAGGCGTTTGTATCGGTCTTGCCGGAATACCGATTGGAATGCTGGCGGGCGTTGGCGGTATCGCGGTGCTGCTTCCGATTCTATCGAAGCAATTTGCTGTTGCATTAGCATTAGGGCACAGCGGCGTCGGTCTGCATTTGACGGTCTCTGTTCCGGCACTGCTTGCGGCGGCATGTGTCAGCTTAATTACCATTTTGATTTCTGCGTATATTCCGGCGAAAAAGGCAGCGTCTATCTCGGTCATGGATTGTCTGCGCCAGAATAACGTGATTAGCATTCAAAATCATTTGATGAAGACTTCGCCGTTTGTGCAGAAGCTCTTGGGCGTGGAGGGGATGCTGGCACTGAAAAATTTCCGCCGTAACAAACATCGGTATCGCAGTGTGGTATTATCCCTGTCCTTGAGTGTGGTTTTGTTTGTATCCAGCAGTTCGTTTATCGGTGTTGTCCATCAAATTCGTGATTTGAATCTGAATCAAGTGGGCGATGCAGATATTATCTTCCAAACCAATGAGCTAGACGAGACAAAATTTCTCCAAATTTATCGCAAAATAAAGAAAGAACCGTTTGTCACAGACAGTACATGGCAGGCAAATGCTGTGTGCACAGCTTCCAGCACAGCGATACCTGCCGATGCTGCCAAACATACGATGAAGAACGGAACGATTCGCGTTTGTTTGCAGTTTATTGAGGACGATATATATACAGATTTCCTCAAGAAAAATCATCGGGATTTGACTCAGTATCAGGGAGATCACGCAAAATATAGTGCTGTGCTCTGCGATATCAAAAAGCAGCAGGTTTTTCTGAGTGGACAGACGATCCCATTTACACTGATGGGAGAAACCGGAAAAAAGGTATCGATTCAGGCTGCGATGGAAGACGAATACCCGATAGATACCCTGAATTTGAGCGAGATGCAAGACGCAAGCAGTATTTTGTTTGTAACGATTCCTGTCAGTCAAAAAGCGAAGTTCCAAGGACTATACACAACGCAATCTCTCGGAATACTGATAAACAGCAGCAAACCGTCGAAATCTCTGTCTGCGATACAGGAAACACTTGCTCGCAGGCAGGATATACAGGGAAAATATACACTAATGAACATGGCGGCGGCAACAGATCAATTCAGCAGTCTGACATTTGTCATCAATCTGTTTGCGTATGTCTTTATCGGCATGATTTCCCTCATTGCGACGGCAAATGTATTCAACACGATTTCAACGAATATTCAGCTGCGCAGGCGAGAATTGGCTATGCTTCGGTCAATGGGCATGGCAGAGCGGGAATTTAATCGAATGATGCGGTTTGAATGCCTGTTTTACGGCATACAAACTTTATTGTTTGGCATTCCGATTTCCGGCGTGCTCTCTTGGGGGATTTACCGATTGATGGCTACTGCGGAAAAGAGCGATCAGCTGCTCTATCATATTCCGTGGCAAAGCATGACGGTTTGCATTGTCGGTGTATTTTGCATTGTATGTATGACAATGCTGTATGCCACCAGCAAAATCAAGCGGGAAAATATCATTGATGCCTTGCGCGATGATACAATTTGAGTACAACAGAGACAAAAAAATCCGGCAGAAAAAACTGCCGGATTTTTATCTGTGTTATTGTGCTAGCCAGTTTAGTGCACACCATGTGTGCAGGGCGGCACCTAACGGGAGAACATCCTCGTTAAAGACAACTTTTTCATTGTGCATCGGCTTGCCGTACAACGGATTTTCATTCGGTGTACCGGCACCCAGCAATAGATAGGCGCAGGGCAGTTCATAGGTATACGAAGCGAAATCTTCTGAACCCATGCCGCCTTCATCCAGACGATATACTGCCTTTTGTCCGACAAGCTGTTGAGCAAGGTCACCCATGGCATTGACCAAATCTGGATCATTGACGAGCGGAGGGGCAGAGGCAAGCTCGATCACTTCTGCACTGCCGCGAAATGCCTGTGCAGTGCATTGCGCAATCGTCTCGATGCGCTGCATGATGTGCGCGGTAAGCTCTCGGTCAAAGGTGCGAATCGTACCTTCTAAGATGGCATCCTGAGGGATGATGTTGGGAGCCTGCCCGCCCTGCATATGGCCAATCGTCACAACCGCAGGCTGCTTGGCAGCGATTTCTCGGCTAATCAGCTCTTGTAGAGAAAGATAGACGTGAGCGGCAATATTTAGCGGATCGACGCCGGTTTCCGGCATGGCTCCATGACAGCCAACACCGTGAATATGAATGCGGAATAACGTACAGCCTGCCATAAACGTTCCGCGTCCGCACAGAACAAGACCGGACGGTGTGCCGGAATTGACATGCAATGCCATGCCAACCTGCGGCTTGGGATTGTTTAATACACCGGCAGCCAGCATGGATTTTGCACCGGTAAATCCCTCTTCGTCCGGCTGAAAGACCAGCTTTACTGTGCCGTTTATTTGTGCT
>NZ_JBNMHC010000044.1:0-10011 GCF_050872565.1 Butyricicoccus sp.
AGGCGAAGCCGAAGCTGTGCTGCGCATTCTGCGGGCGGTTCCGAGCGTTGCTGAGGCGGTTTGCGTCCGCGAGGACGGCAAAAAGTCGGTGTACCGCATCACGGCAGAGCCGGATGCCGATGTGCGCCGCGATGTCTTTGACGCGCTGAGCCAAAACCGCATGGCTATCTTGTCCATGCAGCAGGTAGAACTCAGTTTGGAGCAGATTTTCTTGGAGCTGACAGATTCCGATGAGACCGAAGCACCGGCACAGCCGCAGCCGGATGACAAACCAAAGAAGAAAAAACGCCATATATTCGGCAGAAAGCGAGGGGACAACAAGTGAATGCGATAAGAAAACGCGATTTGCAGGGATTTTTCCGTTCCCCGCTGGGATATGTCTATATTGGTGCGTATCTCGCCGTAATGAATCTCTATTTCTTTGCGACCTGCGTGCTGTCCTCTTCCAGTGATGTCGGCAGCGTCTTTTCCAACATGCTCATTGTCTTTTTGTTTCTCATGCCGATTTTGACCATGCGTCTGTTCAGCGAGGAATACAAGCAGGGCACAGACAAGCTGCTGCTCACCGCGCCGGTCAGTGTTTGGGAAATTGTATTGGGCAAGTTCTTTGCCACGATGGGCGTACTGCTGCGCGCACTCGCCTGCACGATTCCGTGGCTGATTATCCTTGTGATTTTCGGCACACCGTCTTGGCCGTCTATTCTAGGCTGCTATGTCGCCGTGATCTTCGCGATTTCGATTTTTGCCGCCATGGGCTTGTTCCTGTCCAGCTTGACAGAGAGCCAGCTCATCGCCGCTGTTTTGTCGTTTGCCCTGTTTCTCGGCTTATATATTGTGGATATGCTGAGCTATTCTCTGGGAACCAGCACGCTGCTCGGCGAGCTGCTCAGCTGGCTGTCCATCTTTACCCGCTATGACACGTTTATGTCGGGAGAATTTTCGCTCGGCAATCTCATCTATTTCATCTCCCTCACCGGTCTGTTTTTGTATTTAACCGCCCGCGTGATCGAGCGCCGCAGAATGTGAGGAGGTGTGCGCCATGTTGAACAAACACAAGAAAACAGAAAAAAAACCGGCTCTGACGCCGGAGCAAAAGGCACAGCGCCGCAAAAAGCTGCGCCGTGTATCGGTCTCCGCAGGCAGCTTTGCCATCGTGCTGGTCGCTGTGATTCTCGTCAATCTGATTGCCACCAGCCTGACGGACAAATTTGATTTGAATCTAGATCTGACTTCCAATCAATTGTATCAGATTTCCGATGACACCAAGTCCGCGCTGTCCGACTTAAAGGATTCCGTGACCATCACCGTCTTGGCAGACGAAGATGATTTCAAAAAAGACACGTATTACGGCACGGTTTACAAGCTGCTGAACAAATACACACAGCTCGCCGGAGACAAGCTGAGCATCAGCTATGTCAATCCGTACACCAATCCGAACGCCGTGAGCAAATACAGCAATCTCGCCTCCTCTATCACAACCGGCAGCGTCATTGTCTCATGCGGCGACAACACGCGCGTGCTCAACACGAGCGATTTTTACGCCACAGAGGCAAGCTCCTCGTATTCCGGCTATTATGATGTGACCGGTTTTCAGGGCGAGCAGGCATTGACCGCTGCGATTTTGTCCGTCACCAGCGAGGAAACACCGGGCATGTACGTCTTGCAGGGACACAACGAGAGCATTTCCACGAGTCTGTCCACGTTGTTTACCTCGGCTGGTTACACAGCAAACACGCTGAATCTCACCGAAGAGAAGAAAATTCCGGATGACGCCTCGGTTCTCGTACTCAGCCTGCCGCAGACCGACTACACAGAGGACGAAATCAATCTGATTGACGCCTTTGTCAAAAACGGCGGCGATCTGATGGTATTTGACAGCACTTCCTGCCCGACCGATCTGCCTGTCTTGTATTCCTATCTCAAGGAATGGGGCATTACCGTCAATTCGGATATGGTGCTGGACGCCAAGTACAACATCGACCAGGCAACAGATGTGCTCGCAAAGCTGACGGATTCTGATGCCAACAGCGATATTTCCGATTCCGATCAGACTCTTGTTGCACCGAACGGCAAATCCCTGACTGTTCAGCTGCCAGATTCCACGACCGACCGCACGGTAGAAGCCCTGATGGAAAGCCGCGACACCTCGTATACCAAGGTTCTGTCCTCAGATACCAGCTATGACAGCTACGACAAGACAGACGGCGACAGCGATGGTCCGTTTACGCTGGCAGCCCTGGCACAGTACACCGGCAACGATAAAAACGGACAGATCTTTGTGTGCTCTGCCGGTATCATGATGTCGGATGATCTCATGAACGCATCCAGCCTGATGAACCACGCCTTTTTGAGCAACGTTCTCGGTCAGATGCAGCCGACCATCAGTTCTGTCTCTATTCCGTCCAAGAGCCTGTCTGCAGAGCCTCTTGTCATCAGCACAACCGCAGAATTCTTTGTCTTCTTGGTTCTGCTTCTCATTCCGGTTGCGATGTTTGTGGGCGGCGTTGTCGTCTTTGTCCGTCGGAGGAAGCTGTAATGCGCAAAAACACCAAACGGCTGATTTTGGGTTTGGTCGCCGTGGCGATTCTCGGCGGCATTTATGCCGGACTCATGCATATGCCGGACGAACAGGACACATCCAGTGAGACCAAAACCTTGGTCTCACTGGACACGGAAAAGCTATCCAGCGTTCATGTCACGCTGAGCAGCGGCGATGATTACACGCTGACCAGCACGACAAAGAACAAAAAGACCACCTATGCCATGTCCGGCTCACAGGATGCCAGTGCCTACAGCGACAGCCTGATGCAGAATCTCTGTTCGACTGCCAGCTCTATCTCCGGTCAAGTGATCGAAACATCCTGTGAGGACTTGTCCAAGTACGGTCTGGCGGACAGCGATTCCGTCAGCACCGTGGCGATTACGGACACGGACGGCAACACCACAACTTTACGCTTTGGCGTATCCAGCGATGTCGTGAGCGGCACCTATTGCAGCGTAGACGGCAAAACCGACGTCTATCTGGTGGACAGCGACACCGCTTCCGCATTATTGGAGCAGGAATCGTATTACCGCAACCTGACCGTGCTCGGCAGCTATTACAGCCTGTCCTCGGAAGTGCAAAGCCTCACGGTCGATGCCCTCGCAGACGGAACCGTTTTGACGGTACAGGCACGGGACACGTCCAACATGGACGAGACCACCGCCAAAGCCTATTCGGATTTTGTCTTTACTGCGCCGGTATCCTGTGATGCAGATGATTCTGAGCTAAAAAATGGTCTGCTGTCCGATTTGCAGACGCTGCTCACCGCCCAGTCCATCGCGCAAGACAATCCTTCGGATTTGAGCCAATACGGCTTAGACAAGCCGACTGCCCGTGTGCACATCAAGACCAACAGCATCGACGCCACAGTTCTCATCGGCAGCACGACAGATGACAACAGCGGACGCTATATCATGAAGGAAGGCGGCTCGACAGTCTTTATTTCCGACGCCTCCGCCTGCGGCTTCTTAAACGACTCGTGGCGCGATTGGCGTTCTACCAATCTGATGCCGTTCTCTCTCAGCGAGGTATCCCAAATCACCGTCACACAGGACGGCACAACGCATACCATCGCCGTGACGCAGGAAACCTCTGATGAGGACACAGACAGCGAAGACAGCTCCAACACGGACAGCAGTGACAGTTCGTCTTCGGATGTCTCGCAGACCGCCACACTGGACGGCGAGACGATGAGCACGGAAGCCTTGCAGCAGCTGTATGCCGCACTGGATTCCGTCAATTACACGCGCATCCTCGACACGCCGACACAGCAGCAGGCGCTGGCGACCGTCACCCTGACCATGACAGACGGCAGCACTCGCTCGCTGTCGTTCGCCAAGGGCGGCTCCCGAGAGTATCTCGTCAGCGTGGACGGCGGAGCTTATGCCTACGGCGTCCAGCAGGACGAGCTGACCAGCATCACCGATGCCCTAAAGACAAAGTGAAGAAAAAAGTCGCAACAAAAAAACTCCCTTTCGGGAGTTTTTTTGCGTTGTATTCAGATATTACTCTTTATCTTTTTTGCCGAACAGATTCTTCATCTTGTCCTTGAACGAGCGGCGATTCGGATGGTTCTGCGGGTTGTCGCTGTCCTCCAGCTTACGCAGCAGTTCCTTCTGGCTGTCGGTCAAATTCTTCGGCACTTCCAGCGTCACCTTGACGAACTGGTCGCCGCGGCCGCGGCCGTTGACTGCCTGAATGCCCTTGCCGCGCATACGGAATACCGTGCCCGGCTGGGTGCCTGCCGGCATAGTGTACTCTACCTTGCCGTCAATGGTCGGTACAATCAGCTTGTCGCCCAAGCACGCCTGTGCATAGGAGATCGGGACCTCACACCATACATCATAGCCATCGCGCTGGAACAGCGGATGCGGACGAATGGCAACGGTAATAATCACATCGCCGTTCGGGCCGCCATTGACACCGGCACCGCCTTGTCCGCGCAGAGCAATGCTCTGACCTTCGTCGATACCTGCCGGAATCTTGACTTCCAGCGTGCGTGCGCGGCGTTCCTGACCGGTGCCGCGGCACTTCTTACACGGCTTGCGGATAATCTTGCCGGTACCATGACAATTCGGACACGGACCGGTGGACGAGAACGCGCCAAACGGGGTTCTCTGCGTCTGCTGAACCGTACCGGAACCATGACAGTTAGAACAGGTCTCCGGTGTATAACCCTTTTCTGCACCGGTGCCGCCGCACTCGGTACATTTCTCTACGCGGTCGATCTGAATCTTCTTTTCGCAGCCAAATGCAGCTTCTTCAAAGCTGAGCATCACCGTGCGGCGAATCGACTCGCCCTGACGCGGTGCATTGGCGCGGTTGGTGCGGGAGGATCCGCCGAAGCCGCCGCCAAAGAAGCTGCCAAAAATATCGCCCAAATCGACGTCTTGGAAGCCGCCAAAGCCTGCGCCGCCCTGACCAGCTCCATAATTCGGGTCTACGCCCGCAAAGCCGAACTGATCGTAGCGCGAACGCTTCTCGGAATCTGACAGCACCTCATAGGCTTCGCCGATTTCCTTGAATTTATCCGCAGCTTCCGGATTGTCTTTATTTAAATCAGGATGGTACTTTCTCGCCAGCTTACGGTATGCCTTCTTGATTTCATCGTCCGTGGCTCCCTTGCTGACGCCAAGCACCTCATAATAATCTCTTTTATCAGCCATATGTCATGACCCTCCTTTATGGGGGTATAAATAGAAAGATACAGAGGACAAGACAGGTCGTTTTGCCAACCTGCCTGCCCCTGTATTTTTTATTGCTTCTTACTTGTTGTCGTCAGAAACGTCCTTGAAATCAGCGTCGTAATACTGCTCACCGTTTGCACCGGTCTGCTGGCCGCCCTGTGCGCCGCCAGCGAAGTTGTTCGGGTCAAAGCCCTGACCCTGTGCGCCCTGCGGATTTGCCTGCTGGTAAATCTTGCCGGAAACTTCCTGGAACTTTGCGGTCAGGCTGTCTGCTGCTGCCTTAATCATGTCGGTATCGGTGCCCTTCAGAGCCTCGTTTACCTTCTCGATCTCAGCTTCGATTGCAGACTTGTCAGCTGCGTCGATCTTGTCGCCCAGCTCATCCAGTGTGCTCTTGCACTGGAATGCCAGCTGCTCTGCGTTGTTGCGAATCTCTACGGATTCCTTGCGCTTCTTATCTTCCTCTGCAAACTTCTCAGCGTCCTCAACTGCCTTGTTGATTTCCTCATCGGACAGGTTGGTGGAAGCGGTGATGGTGATCTTCTGCTCCTTGCCAGTGCCCAGATCCTTTGCCGATACGTTTACAATGCCGTTTGCATCAATATCGAAGGTAACTTCGATCTGCGGTACACCGCGGCGTGCCGGAGCAATGCCGTCCAGCGTGAAGCGGCCCAGTGTCTTGTTGTCAGCTGCCATCTCACGCTCGCCCTGCAGTACATGAATCTCTACAGACGGCTGGTTGTCAGCTGCGGTGGAGAATACCTGGCTCTTCTTGGTCGGGATGGTGGTGTTGCGCTCAATCAGCTTGGTGCATACGCCGCCGAGGGTCTCAATGCCCAGAGACAGCGGAGCTACGTCCAGCAGCAGGACATCCTTGACTTCGCCGCCAAGTACGCCGCCCTGAATTGCTGCGCCAACTGCTACGCACTCATCCGGGTTGATGCCCTTGAATGCATCCTTGCCGGTGATGGACTTAACAGCTTCCTGTACAGCCGGGATACGGGTAGAACCGCCGACCAGCAGGATCTTGGACAGCTCGCCTGCGGACAGACCAGCATCGCTCAGTGCCTGATTTACCGGACCCATGGTAGCCTGAACCAGATCGCGGGTCAGTTCATTGAACTTTGCACGGCTCAGGGTCAGCTCCAGATGCTTCGGGCCGGTAGCGTCAGCCGTGATGTACGGCTGAGAAATGGTGGTGGTGTTCAGACCAGACAGCTCGATCTTTGCCTTCTCAGCAGCTTCCTTCAGACGCTGCATAGCCATCTTGTCGTTGCGCAGATCAATGCCGTTCGCGTTCTGGAATTCAGAAGCCATCCAGTCAATGATACGCTGGTCGAAGTCATCACCGCCCAGGTGGTTGTTGCCTGCGGTAGCCAGTACTTCTACAACGCCGTCGCCGATTTCCAGAATGGAAACATCGAACGTGCCGCCGCCCAGATCGTATACCATGATCTTCTGCTCGTTTTCCTTATCTACGCCGTATGCCAGTGCTGCGGCAGTCGGCTCGTTGATAATACGCTGTACATTCAGACCAGCGATCTTACCAGCGTCCTTAGTTGCCTGACGCTGTGCGTCGGTGAAGTAAGCCGGTACGGTGATAACTGCATCGGTTACCGGAGAACCGATATATGCTTCTGCATCAGCCTTCAGCTTCTGCAGGATCATTGCGGAAACTTCCTGCGGGGAATACGGCTTGCCGTCAACGGTTACGCGGTAGTCAGAACCCATGTGACGCTTGATAGAAATAATGGTGCGCTCTGCATTGGTAACAGCCTGGTTCTTTGCTGTCTGGCCAACGATACGCTCTCCCTGCTTGTTAAATGCGACAACAGACGGAGTGGTTCTTGCACCCTCGCTGTTCGGGATAACGACGGCTTCGCCGCCCTCCATAACTGCAACACAGGAATTGGTAGTACCCAAATCAATACCGATAATCTTGCCCATGATATGTTCCTCCTATATCAAAGATAATGTTTTACAAAGATAAATTAGTTTGCGACCTTGACCATTGCGGTGCGAATGACTTTATCGCCGTGGCGGAAGCCCTTCTGGAAGCACTCTGCGATGCAGTTTTCTCCCAGCGACTCATCCTCCATGTGCATCACTGCATTGTGAACGGTCGGGTCAAATTCAGTGCCCGGCTCTGCGGAGATAATCTCTACGCCGAGCGAATCCAGCGCAGATTCAAACTGACGAGCAGTCATCTCTACGCCCTTCTTATATTCCGTATCTGTGGTTTCCTGTGCAAGCGCACGTTCCAAGTTATCGTAGATCGGTAAAATGGCACTCAGCGCCTTGCCGGTTGCCTCAGAGCGGATCATGTCGCGCTCTTTTGCGACGCGCTTTCTGTAGTTATCATATTCAGCTGCCATGCGCATATAGCGGTCATTCAGCTCATCCAGCTGCTTTTGCAGCTTTTCTTCTGCCGACTCCTCCTTCGGAGCAGCGGCTGTATCTTCAGCAGTTTCTTCGGTCTTTACCGCCTCTTCCGCCTGTGCATTTTCCTGCTCAGCGGTCTCCTGCTTGTTCTCATTGCTATTCATGGTCTTCCTCCTATTGTTCGTCATCAAAGAATGTCTCCGAGATCAATCGGTTCAGACCCTTGGAGAACAGCGCGAGTCTCGCGGACAGCTTTGCGTAATCCATACGGGTCGGACCCACGATGCCGATGAGACCGCGTCCCATGCTGCCAATGTTGTAGGTCGCATAGACCATGCTGGCATTTTGCAGCGGGCCATCGGTGCCGTTTTCCGGACCGATTGTGATGCGCACGCCGTCGATGTCGCGGGTAAATGTCCGAAGCGCCGGTACATGGCTCTCATCCGAGATATAATCCAGAAGTTCCTGTGCCTTGTGGGCGTCTTGATATTCCGGATACGCCAGCAGCTTAGAAGCACCCTGTAAGAATACCTTTTGGCTGCTGAACTCCTCAATGACCTCATCCAAGAACTGGGAAACCAGCTCCAGCAGTGCAGTCACACCGGCCGCCCGACGGACAATATCAAATCGCTGCGGGGTAATCGCGTCAATCGGGATATTGGTCAGCGTCTGATTGAGCACATACGTCAAAAGCTCTGCTTCCTCTGTCGTAACCGGCGTCGCTGTGCGCAGCATCTTGTTTTTCACCACGCCGCTGTCTGTGACAACGACAATAACGAAATCCAGCGGGCTGACAGCGATAATCTGGAACTTTCGGATGGTCACGCGTTGCATGTACGGTGTGACAGCGAGCGTTGTGTAATCGGTCAAGTTCGAGATCAGCTTACCGGCCTCGGAAACCATGCGGTCAAGTTCCTTGACCTTGAGCTTCATGACCGAGTTGATTCGATCCACATCCGCCGCGCTCAAATCGGTTCTTCCCATCAGCTCATCGACATACAGTCGATAGCCTGCCGGAGAAGGGATGCGTCCGGCGGAAGTATGCGGCTTTTCGAGATAGCCCATCTCTTCCAGCTCACTCATCTCATTGCGGATGGTGGCGGAGGAGAATCTCAGCTCCGGACGGCTCGCAAGTGCCTTGGAGCCAACCGGCTCCGCGGTGCGGATATAATCACTGATGACAGTTTTTAAAATCAATTTTTTTCGTGCGGATAGCTCCACGGTCTCCACCTCCTGAAGTGCTCCGGGGTGCCTTGGCACTGTCTTGTTTCGAGTGTTAGCACTCAACCTCTCTGAGTGCTAAATATAAGATAGCACCCTGTTTTCCCGTTGTCAAGAAAAAGCGTCATTTTTTCTGTGAATAATTTGTGAATTCCCCATCCGGCGAAATATTGACCGTTTTGCACATAGTTTTGCACCGTTTTTTCGTCAAATATACAACCGATGCACACACCCAGTATTTATGCTATACTGTAGGCAGGATTTGATTTTTGAAAGAAGGGATTCCCCATGAAAACCGCGCTGATTACCGGTGCATCCTCCGGCATCGGACGAGATATTGCCCGCGAATTGAGCCGACAGGGCTGGCGGCTGCTGCTCGCTGCCCGCCGCCGCGATAGATTGGAAGCACTCGCCAAAGAGCTGCAAACGCCATGCCGCATTTACGTCTGCGATGTCTCGAAAAAAGAAAACTGTATCTGGCTGCATGAGCAGACGCGCGCACAAGGTGTTTCCCTGCTCGTCAATGCGGCGGGATTTGGTTTGTTTGGCGATTTCTGTTCCACCGAGCTAAACCGCGAGCTGGAAATGATTGATGTAAATATTCGCGCCGTACATATATTAACAAAGCTGTTTCTGCGCGATTTCATGCGGCAGGATGCAGGCAGAATCTTAAATGTCGCATCCTCCGCCGGTTTTCTGGCAGGCCCGATGCTGTCTACGTATTATGCGTCCAAAAACTATGTGGTTCGCCTGAGCGAAGCGATATATGAGGAGCTGCGCGCCGCAGGCAGCCATGTAACGATCAGCTGTCTGTGCCCCGGCCCCGTCGACACGGAATTTAACGCCGCCGCTGGCATCAACAAATTTTCCGTCAAAGCCATGGATAGCCGCCGCGTTGCCCGCATCGCTGTGCGCCAAACACTCGCCGGAAAGCTGCTCATCATCCCGGGTATCTCTACCAAGCTCGGCACGACTTTCTCCCGCCTGCTGCCGGAGAAACCGCTGCTGCGCATCGTGCACGGCATTCAAAAGGGGAAACGATAATAGAAGCAGTCTACGCGAACTGTTATCAGTTTATAAGAGCCGGAAATCGGGGATTTCTCCTGACTTCCGGCTCTTGGTGTCTTTATCTATTCCTTACTTTAAAGATTTAATTTATACGCCCAATGCCCGCCTTCA
>NZ_JBNMHC010000045.1:0-9761 GCF_050872565.1 Butyricicoccus sp.
CCAGTACGGAGCTGCTACAACAACCTCATCGCCCGGATCACAGCAAGCCATGATTGCCAGATAAACATTGTGCTTCGCGCCGGATGCAACAACAACCTGGCTCGGCTCGTATTCCAGACCGAGGTCTTCCTTCATACGGTTGCAGATTGCCTTTCTCAGCTCCATGATGCCGGCAGCCGGAGTATATCTCGTCTTGTTTGCCTGAATCGCAGCGATGCCTGCTTCCTTGATGTTTTCCGGTGTGTTGAAGTCCGGCTCGCCTGCGCCGAAGCTAACAACGTCGATGCCGTCAGCTTTCATCTGCTTTGCCAGTGCGCTGATTGCCAGAGTGGCGGACGGAGCGATTGCGGCTGCAATTTTAGAAATCGGTTTAACCATACTGTGTTCCTTTCCGGGGCGAATTCCATTCCGAAGTCCCTCGCCTCTGCGGCTTGAATTCCGCATGTATCTTTTTCACTTAACTATCTGATATTATAGTGATTTCTTACCATTTTTGCAACTAAAATTGGTATTTCTCTTTGATAAAATTGAAAATTTCCATACTTTGAACAAAAACAAATGAATGTTTTCTCATATCGTGGCATTTTGCACAAATGAAAGTTTCGAGAATGCAGCCTGCATTTCATTTTCTTGTAAAATTCAAGCAAAATGAATTTTTGCAGTCATGCATACTGCATTTTTTACATGGCATGAAAAAAAGCAGGGCTGAAAATCAACCCTGCTCGTGTGTTATTTTGATGCTTACTTCGCCTGCTCCAGAGCCTGCGCGATCTGATCCGGACATGAGGTGCCGCGTCCGCCGCAGTCAACGCCCTTAAACGCCTTGATAACCTGCTCTACCGGCATACCGGTAATCAGACGGCAAATACCCTTGAGGTTGCCGTTGCAGCCGCCAATGACTTCGATGCTTTCTACTACGCCATCCTTGACGCTGTAGTGAATTTCGCGGGAACAGGTTCCCTTTGTCTTGTATACATTCATTTCAATATCCTCCTGTGTTTGTATTACTTGTCTTTGCTCTCAATAACCAGCGCACGACCACTTCCAATGGTAATCGAATACTCTGGTTCTACCGGCTCATTGGATGTGGTGTACGGCTGAGAGCGCGACACCTCCGCGTCTGTTACGACATACTTGGTGCCGCGCAGGGTCAAGCCGGTCAATGTTCCATCCAACGGAATAATGCCGACATATTTGTATGCCGGATCTGCCGAATAGGTCAACGTACCGCCGCCGTGAAAGGTCACGCGGTTTCGGCTATCTATGAGTATTCCCTGACAGTCGTGCTCATATAAAAATTCCAGCAGAGAAAGATTGGAAAGAAAGTGGTCAATTCTGCCGCCCGATGCACAGACATAGGTGATCTGATCCGCGCCGCGCCGCAGAGCCTCCCGCGTGCAGCTGAGCAGATCGGTATCGTCTTTTTCCGGCTTGAGCTGAATCACTTCTACATCAAAATCCGGATAAGTTCCCGAATCAAAGTCTCCGACAACTAAATCTGGCTGAATACCGCAGGCCTGCGCATGACGTACACCGCCATCTGCGCAGATAATATATTCTGCCTGTGCCGCCAGCGGCCGGATATAGTCATAATCAGCCTCTGGTGCAGCAGCAATCATGAGCACGTTCATTTCAATTCCCACTCCTTTAGGTTTCGGACACTCTCATACAGCTGACAATAGCTCTCGTGCCGTTCCTTCGCAATCTTTCCATCTGCAACCGCCTGCCGAATCGCGCACCCTTTTTCCTTGACGTGCGCGCAGCCGGTAAACTGGCACTGGTTGAGATATGGTTCAAATTCGCGGAAGGCATACTGCAAATCATCCTTGAGGATGAGATCCATGCGTTCCGCATCGAAGGCAGAAAATCCCGGCGTATCTGCAATAAATCCACCGTTTTCCAGTTCAACCAGTTCAACATGCCGGGTTGTATGGCGGCCGCGTTCTGTTTTCGGACTGATCGCCCCGGTTTCCATCTGGAACTTTGGATCGATTGCATTGAGTAAGCTGGATTTTCCGACGCCGGAATTTCCTGCGAATGCAGAGATTTTCCCCGTCAGCTGGTCTCGGAGTGCTTCCACACCCTCGCCGGTCTGTGCGCTGACGCGGAAAACTTGAAATCCTGCCTGCGTGTAAATGGCATACAGACGGTCTCCCGGATTGATGTCGCACTTATTGATGACAATCAGGACATCCATTCCTTTGTGTTCTGCAATCGCTGTCACCTTATCAATCAGCAGCGTCTCTGTCACCGGTGGTGCTGCGCTGCATACAATGACAAGCTGATCGATATTCGAGACCGCAGGCCGAATCAGTCTGTTTTTTCTTGGTTCAATTGACATAATGTAACCCGTGCCGTCGTCTTGTACTTCAATCGTAACGCGGTCACCGATTACAGGTTTTTGTGATGACTTGCGGAATTTTCCGCGTGCTTTGCATTCTACAACTCCAGAATCTGTGCGAATATAATAAAATCCGCCGATTCCCTTGAGAATGAATCCATTCTCTTGTTTCATAACATCGTATTCCTTTATCTGTTACAGTTTGCTGAAATCAACATCCTGATCGTAGATTGTCGAACCGTCAACCGTCACAACAACGCGCTGTGTGCTGGTGTAACGAACGCTGCAGCCGACAGAGCCACGGCTCGTCTTTGCTGTGCTGCTGTACAGCGTCGAGCCACCGACGGAGATCGTGACACTGCACGTGTCACGATCCGTCGGAAGGCTAACCGAAATTCTAGAGGAAGTCACGCTGACGGAAGCAGAACCTGTTCCGCCGTTGTTGCCGCCATTGTTATCATCCCCATTGTTGGTATCTCCATTGTTATTGGTATCTCCGTCCCCGTTGCTCGGCTGCTCTTCTGTTGCCTGCTCCTTGGCAATAGTAATGCCAACGCTAGTTCCCTTTGCAACTTCTGTGCCATACGGTACGGTCTGGCTGATAACGGTACCTGCGGTTGCCGTGCTCTCCTGCTCATGCACAGAGCCAAGTGCCAAGCCCGCCTTTTCCAGTGCCGCAGAAGCCTGCTCGGTGGTCAAGCCTCTCAGGTTCGGAACCGTCTTATTCGTGTTCGCAGAACCGGAAGAAACAACGACTGTGACCGTAGAGCCAACCTCTACATCTTCACCGGCATCCGGATCACTGCTGATGACATAGCCCTGAGCAACGCTCTCAGAGGTCTTTTCTGTGCGCTTTGCCTTTAAGCCCTTAGCGCGCAGAGCACTCTGTGCATCCTCATAGCTCTTGCCTGCCAAAGACGGAACCGAAACCGTATTGGTCTCTTCCTCTTCGTTATCGACAACTGAAGCAAGTGTCAGCGCAACTTCTGTGCCGACATCGATGGTTGTCTTTGCTCTCGGATTCTGATCGATGACATCGCCATCTGCGTAGCCCTTGCTGTCCGCTTCATCCTGAGTAAATTTCTGCTCGGTAATCTGGAAGTTGAAATCCGAATAATCCTTGTTGCCCTTGATGTCCTTGGTGTAATTCAAGCCAACAAACTGCGGTACAGTTAACGACTGGGTCTCATTGTTGCTGTTGCCCGCCATACGCATGGCAAAGAATGCCACAACAGCAATCAGAACTACAATTACTGCACCGGCAACTACCTTGCCTGTGCCGTCCTTCTTCTTGCTGCCAGTCGAACGCTGCTTTACCGGTGCTTCATAGACTTCATTATCATCATCTTCTGCCGGTCGCTGTGTGCGCTTATTGGTCTGCTGTTGCTGCGAGCGGTTCTGGCTCTCGGTTGCACGCGGTACGTACTGCGTTGCATCTTCATCCGCCTCTACTGCTGGTGTGTGCGGAATATACTGCGTCGCGTCCTCGTCGCGATTATACGAAATCGCGCGGGTCTCATCCAAATCGCTGTTGTGCGACGAATAATTCAGTACCAGATTCGGATTCGAGCGCAGACGCTCCATATCACGGAACATATCCATGGCAGAACTGTACCGCTGGCTGGCATTGGCGCACATCGCGTGCATGACAATCTCATCCATTGCCTTCGGAATATCCGGCACAATGCTGCTCGGTACCGGCGGTACCGTGTTCAAATGCTGCATGACAACAGCAACAGCAGTATCTCCGCGGAACGGCAGCGTACCGGTCAGCATTTCGTACATCACGACGCCCAACGAATACAAGTCCGTGCGGAAATCTACCTTGATGCCCTTTGCCTGCTCCGGCGAGATATAATGCACGGAGCCAATTGCCTCAGACGATACCTTGCGTGTTTCCTGGCTGTTTGCGAAGCTGGCAATGCCAAAGTCCATGACTTTTGCCGTGCCATCGCGCAGCAGCATAATATTCTGCGGCTTAATATCCTGATGGATAATGCCGCGGCTGTGCGCATGATCCAGCGCACGAGCTACCTGCTGTGCAAAATACAGGGTTTCCTGCCATGTCAGGTGATGCTTTTTGCGAAGGTAATCCTTCAGTGTGACGCCCTCACACAGTTCCATGACGATGTATTCCGGACAATTTTCCGTGTGACATACATCGTAAATGGAAACAATATTGTTCTGCGAGAGCTTTGCTACCGCCTGCGCCTCGTTGTAAAAGCGCTTGCGGAACTCCTCATCCTGAGAAAACTCTTCTTTCAGGACCTTAATGGCAACATAACGATGGAGAACGGTGCAGTATGCTTTGTAAACAATCGCCATACCACCGGTTCCAATCACCTCGCGGACTTCATATCGCCCGCCGAGTGTCTGTCCAACTAAATTTTCCATTCCCATGTCTCCTACTTGGTGTACAATACAACAGTAATATTGTCATTTCCACCGGCTTTGCAAGCCAGTTCAATCAATTGTGTGCACGCCTGTTCCAGACTCTCCGCCTGCGAGACAGTTGCAACGATTTCCGCGTCTGTCACCGGACCGCTCAGACCATCCGAACACAGGAGCAAGATCTGTCCCTCGTGCATCTTGATTTCATACACATCCGCTTCCACCTCGCTGTCCACGCCAACGGCGCGGGTAATGAGATTTCGTCCCGGATATGTCTTGGCCTCCGCTTGGGTCAACCGTCCGCTGCGAACCATTTCCGCGACCAGTGAATGATCGGTGCTCATCTGTGCGATCTTGTCTGTGTCAATCAGATACGCGCGAGAATCGCCGACGTTGGCGAGAATCACGCGGTCATCCACGCAGATACCACCGACCAATGTCGTACCCATGCCATTGTATGCCGGAGACGACTGAGACAGCTCAAACACTTCTTTATTCGCCATATGCACGGCTTTTTCCACCAAATCTGCCAGCACATCTGCGTTGGTTTCAGAAGGATCTGCCGTTTTGATGGTCTCTAAGAAGCGATTTGCTGCGCGTTCACTGGCAATATTTCCGGCGCGTGCGCCGCCCATTCCATCACAGAGAACAATAAATCCCATTCCCGTTTCCGGAACGTCTAGGCGAAAGGTATCTTGATTGTTCGCTCGAACCAGACCCTTGTCGGTTTTGCCATATGCTTTCATTGTATCACTCTTTCCCGAACGTCTCACCAATGTGTCTGCGGCGCAGCTGTCCGCAGGATGCGTCAATATCCGGTCCTAAAGTACGCCGAACTGTCGCAGTGACTCCGTTCTTTTCCAATATATTTTGAAAAGCCGCGACATGCTCCTTCGAGGAAGTGCGCAGTCCGCTCTCCGTAACGTGATTTAAAGGGATCAGATTTACATGTGCCGGACGGCCGCGCAGCAGCTCTGCCAGCTTCTTTGCCTGCCATGGACGGTCGCTCACGCCGTCAATCATCGTATATTCATACGAGATTCTGCGCCCTGTCATGTCAAAATAATCACGACAGGCTGCAATCAGCTGTTCTACCGGGAAGCTCTTATTGACCGGCATCGTAGCACTGCGGCTCTCATTGTCCGGGGAGTGCAGAGAAATTGACAGCGTAATCTGCAATTTTTCCTCGGCAAGACGACGAATCTGCGGCACCAGTCCCGATGTGGACAAGGAAATATGTCGCTGTCCGATATGCAAGCCCTCCGGCGCACCGACCAAATGAATGAAACGCAAGACGTTATCATAGTTGTCCAGCGGCTCGCCGGTTCCCATCAAAACAATGTTGGAAATGCGCTCACCGGTGTCCTTTTGCATAAATAGAATCTGGTCAAGGATCTCACCTGCGGACAAGCTTCTGACCAATCCGCCCAGACCCGATGCACAGAACTTGCATCCCATTCGGCAGCCTACCTGAGACGACACACAGGCAGAATTGCCGTGATGATACCGCATGAATACGCTCTCAATGCAGTTGCCATCATGCAGCTCCCACAGGTATTTAATGGTGCCGTCTACTTTAGACACCTGCTTGCGCAGGATTTTCGGTGCCGTCAACAGATACTGTTCGGACAACTTGGCGCGAAGCGGCTTGGAAACATTGGTCATTTCATCGAACGAAGAAACACCCTGATGCAGCCATTGAAAAATTTGTCCTGCACGAAATGGTTTCTCTCCCATTTCACGCAATTCTTCCTTCAGCTCCGGCAGTGTCCGGCATTTAATCTCAGGTTTTGTCATATGTCAAATCTCCGACGAAAGCACAGATGTGCTCTCATCCTTTTCATAGTAAGCCATTTTACGGAATTTTGCAACAAAAAATCCATCCGTGTGATGCACCTGTGGCAGGAGAGTGACAGACCCATCCACAGGCTGTTCACATACTGGAAGAGAAAATGTCTGTTTTTCAAACTGCGGTGTACTCTGTAAAAACGCTTTCACAATTTCTTCGTTTTCCCGACGCAACACCGTACAGGTTGAATAAACCAAAATTCCATCTTTTTTTACATATCGTGCGGCATTTTTTAAGATTGCCAGCTGAATCTCCGGCAAGGACTCCAGTGCAGCAGCATCTTTGTAGCGAATTTCCGGCTTTTTGCGAATAATGCCTAAACCAGAACACGGCACATCACACAGGACATAGTCAAACGCTTCCTCCCATTCCTGTCGGAACTGTGCGGCATCTTGCAGCTGAGCATCTATGTTTGTCAAGCCCAAACGCTGTGCTCCCTCTCGAATCTTATCCAGTTTGTGCGCATAAATATCGCACGAAGTTACAGAGCCGGTATTTTTCATTCGCTCGGCGATAAAAAAGCTCTTGCCGCCCGGCGCCGCGCAGCAATCCAGCACGCGGCTGTTCGGCTTTGGATCAAGCGCATACACACTCATCTGGCTTGCGCCGTCCTGCACAGTGACAAGACCCTCCTGAAAGACATCCAACTGTTCCAAGCTGCCGGTTCCAGAAACCGTCAGACAGTTTGGAATGGTCTCATGTGCATGAACACAAACGCCCTGCGCTTCCAGACGCGCCCGCACGGTATCCGTATTTGTCTTCAGTGTATTGACGCGCAAAACGGTTGGTGCCGGTTCATTGTCTGCCTCCAGCAGCAACCGCGTCTGTTTGACACCAAATTGCTCCAAATACAGCTCCGTCAGCCAGCGCGGGTGGCTATACCGCAGCGAATAATATTCCGCTTTGGTCTCGCAATTCGGCTGAGGCAGTGTCTCAATATTTCGCGCAATCGTCCGCAGCAGTCCATTAACATAGCTCGCGGTGCGCGGATCTGCATGACACAGAGACCGAGCTAAGCGCACGCTTTCATTGACCGCCGCCGAATTGGGAATGCGATCCATCCAGACCATCTGATACACAGCCAGACGCAAAACATCTAAAATTCGCGGCTTGACCTTTTTCAGGCGAACCTTGGAGTAATGCGCGAGATAGAAATCGCACATCGCTTGGTTTTGCAGCACGCCGCCGACCAACGCCGTTGCCAATGCGGCATCGCGTTTGGGAAGGCCTGCTGCATATTTTTTCAGTGCTGGAGCGCTCCATGCATCTTCTTCTCGAATGGCAAACAGTGCTCGCGCTGCCGCCTCACGGGCAGAGGTATTCTCACGCATCTCGTTCCTCCTTTCGTCTCTCATCAGCCAAGAACCGTTCCGGTCTCCATCGCGTGGCCGCGCAGATAGTCACCAGCTGCCATGCGCTTTTTGCCGACCATCTGAACTTCTGTAATCTGCAAGACACGTCCATCTCCGCACGCAACGAACAGACCCTTTTTCGGATCGGCAAGCGTCACAGTACCCGCCGGAACTTGTGCAGTCTGGTCGGTCAGACGAGACTGAAACAGCTTGAGACGCACATCGCCGCGATTGGTCACGGCAACTGGCCATGGATCCAGTCCGCGAATCTGGTTATGCACCTGCTGTGCCGGTTTGCTCCAATCGACTACAGACATGTCCTTGCTCAAGACAGATACATAGGTTGCCTGCGCATCATCCTGCGGCTTGCGCTGGATGCCTTGCGGCAGCTGTTCCAGTGTCTCCGCCAACAGCTCCGCGCCCATCGCTGCCAGACGGTCAAACAACTCGCCAGCCGTCTCGTTTTCGCCGACCTGTGTCTCCTTAGTCAGCAAAATGTCACCGGTGTCCAGTCCGCGATCCATATACATGGTTGTCACGCCTGCGGTCTGCTCGCCATTGAGCACCATCCACTGAATCGGTGCCGCACCACGGTATTTCGGCAGCAGAGATCCATGTACATTGATGCAGCCATACTTCGGCAGCTCCAGCACATAACTCGGCAGCAGCTTGCCATATGCCACAACAATGATAACCTCTGGATTCAGCTTGCGCAGCAGCTCCAGCTGGCTCTCATTTTTGAAAGAGTCCGGCTGATACACTGGAATATTATGTGTCAAGGCAAGTTGCTTTACAGGCGGCGGTGTAAGCTTCATTTTGCGCCCTTGTGGCTTATCTGGCTGCGTAAATACGCCAACAATCTCATGTTTATCTGCAATCAAGCGTTCGAGCGAGTTTACCGCAAAGTCCGGCGTACCCATAAAGACCAGTCTCATTCTGCCTCGTCCTCTTCCTCATCATAGTGGATATATTCGGTTACTTTTTCGGTAAAAACATGTCCGTCCAGATGGTCAATTTCGTGCAGGAAAGCACGTGCCGTCAAATCCTGAGACTTGACCGTAAACCATTCGCCGTTTCTATCCTGTGCACGAACGGTTACGATGCGCGGACGGGTGACCATACCAAACTTATTCGGGAAGCTGAGACAGCCTTCCGAGCCAGTCTGCTCGCCTTCGGTCTCTACCACTTCCGGATTGACCATCTCAATGATTCTGTCATTGTCCAAGGTATCCAGCACGACACAGACGCGGCGCATATAACCGATCTGCGGACCTGCCAGACCAACGCCGTTGGCGTCCAGCATTGTCTGGGTCATATCAGTCAGGATATTTCCGAGCTTCTTATCAAATTTTGTCACCGGATGGCATTTCTTGTACAGAATCGGATCCGGATCATAAATAATTGGTCTTACAGCCATAGTAAACTCCTCTTCATTTTTATTTATTCTTTATACTTGCATGGGATTGACGTCTGCATACACAGTGACACCACGAAACTGGCGGTCGGCACCAGCTTCGCGCAGCACGCCATCTATCAAGGTTCGCCTGCGCTTGCTGTCAGGACAGCGGATCGTCAAATGATAGCGGTATCGGTTTTGCACCCGCACAATATTCGCCGGTGCAGGTCCCAAGACCGGATAGCAGAGATCGGAAAATGCACCTGCCATCAGGCTTTCTATGCGCTGTTTGACAGCAGATAGAGCCCGCAACACCTCTCGTTCGTCCTCTCCCACAGCTGTCAGGACGACAAGCTGCGCAATCGGCGGACATTGCAGCAAGCGGCGACGCTCTAGTTCTTCCTCATAAAACTGTTCATAATCCTGCCGGGC
>NZ_JBNMHC010000046.1:0-9658 GCF_050872565.1 Butyricicoccus sp.
ATAAATACACAGATAATCAAGCTGGCAACCGGATCGAGCACCGGATAGCCCATGCGGGCACCAAAGATACCGAGCAATGCGCCGATAGACGACAGCGCATCCGAACGATGATGCCATGCGTCCGCCATCAAGGCAGAAGAATCAATTTTCTTGGCATTCCAGCGTGTGTACTGATACATCGCCTCTTTTGATGCAATAGAAATCACAGCTGCAACTTCCGCCAAGACGCCCGGAATGGCCAGCGACTGATAGTCACGCGAAATAATATTTTTTATCGCTTCCAAGCCGATGCCCAAACCGGTCGCCAGTAAAATGCCCGCCAGAATGACGGCTGCCACACATTCCATCCGTTCATGTCCGTAGGGATGTTCTTTGTCTGATGCCTTTGCGGACAGCTTGACGCCGATAATAACGACAATGCTGCTGAATACATCGGATGCCGAGTGTACGGCATCACTAATCATGGCGCCGGAATGCGCCACAATACCGGCGAACAGCTTAAACAGCGACAAGACAATATTGCCGACAATGCTCACCATGGAAACCCGCATCGCGGTCTGCTCTGAGGTTCGTACTTGTTGTTCTTGCTTCATAAAGAAAGCCCCCTTTGATATAAAAAAAACGCGGAACAGATGTTTCCTGTCCCGCGGAATGACTCCACTGTCATAATGACCCGGCTGCGGCTATGACGCCGTACCTGCTCAGTTGTTTTATTGTATGTTCCGTTTGTTGTTCTTGTGATTATAGCAGGGTATGCAGCAAACGTCAAGAGGATTTTTTCAGGTTATAAATAGACAACTTGGATAATTTTCGCTAATTTTCCAAACTTTTCAAGTTATATATAACAAACAACTGCCAGTGGATAACCACTGGCAGTTTGTCTTACTTTCTGTTTGCAAAAAAGGCTTCTCGCTCTTTTTGAAGCTCCGCATAGATCTGCATCGCATTCCACGCCAAATTGGTCGGCGTCGTAATTGCTTTTAAATCAATGCGCATATTTGCCGCTCTCAGCTCCGCCAGTACCGTATCTATCATACGGTCAGAAAGTCCGTGCATGAGCAGCATCGGTTCCGCAAAGGTAAAGCCCAGCGGCGGCAGCACGTGCTGCGCTTTGCGCAAGCCGAGCAGCACGCCAATCGGCGTTGTATACGCCTCTCGGGAAACTGTGCGCACGGAGATGCCATGCGGTTTTAACCGCTGTGTCAGCTGCTTCTCCGTCTTGGGCGGCACTTGAAACAATAGCACTTGCATACGTTTCTCCTCTTACGTCGCAGACCAATTGCCCATGCCATGGAAAATCTGATCTGGCCACGGGTCAAAGCCTTTTGGGAAATCCTCAACCGCAGAAATCAGTCTGCGCTCGAAGACAATCGGAATAATCGGCGTCTCTTTGGCAAAACAGGTCAGATACGTCTGATATGCCGTATCATAATCCTCTTCCGAAGCATTGTTGAGATCGGTCAGGGCGCTCGTCATATCCGCACTGCGGTAATCGCCAAAGTTACGGTCTCCATTGCGCGAGATAATGGCAGACAAGTCAAAATCCGATGTCATTTCATATTCTCCATAATACATCTGGTATCTGCCGCGCGACAGGCGGGACTGGCACGCTTCAAACTCCAGCGGAATGACCTTGGTCTGAATGCCCATCTCGTTGAGCGTCTTGGCATACTGCTCCAGCACGGCACCCTTGGTTCCATACTGCTTATTATAGATGATCTGCAATTTGAAATCGCTGCCGCCGCGAATCTCCAAATAGCCATCATTATCTCGGTCATAAATGCCTGCTTTTTTGAGCAGCTTCAGCGCTGCTTCCTGATCGAATGCCGGTGCTTTAACTCCGCTCGGAACGTTTGCCACCGGCAGCGAAGTCGCATCTGCCCGTCCGGCAAAGCAAGTCTGTGCAATCGTTGCTCGATCCATCAGCATAGACAGAGCCGTGCGCACATTCTTATTATCCAGCGGCGCATCATCACAGTTGATGCCGAGATAGTGCATTCGGCTCGTACCGACCGTCTTGGTGTATTTTGCACCGGATGCCGCGGTGTCCTCTGCGTCCTTCTGCATCAGCATAGACAGCTGGCCGGTGCCCAGCAGATTCACGGCACCTGCACTGTTTGCAATCGGCTGCAAGGTGATGCTGTCACAGAAGCCAATCACGCCGCCGCTCCACTGGTCAAACGGAACGGCATGGATGCCGCCGTCGTCCGACTTGACAATTTTATACGGTCCGGAGCCATCCGGAATATCATCGTCTTCTGAGCCCTTGCAGAAAATCGGCACATCCAGCAGCGCTTCCAGTGCTTTTTCGGATTTTGCCGTATTCAATCGAATATAGATTTCATTGCCGGAATATTTTACCGAAGAAATGCACGACAACTGATTCTGATAGGTCGAATCATCGCGCAACCGCGCATTGTTGAGTGAATACACGACATCAGACGGTTTAACATCTTCACCGGAATGGAATTTTACGCCTTCTCGAATGGTCAGTGTGTATGACTTGGCGTTGTTGCGCTGAATGCTCGCGCACAGTTCCATCTGCGGTTCAAATTTTTCATTTAACAGAAATAACCGTTCAAAACACAGCTGACTGAGCAGCTTGTTCTCTTCCGACGTACATGCCAGCGGGTCAAGTCCGTCATTTTCATTATATGCCAGAGAAAATGAGGTGACTGCCTTTACATTTTCATCCGCCTGCACCACCGGTTCCCCAGAACCCGTATTTACCGTTACACTGCCTGTATCCTGCTGGGCAGCATTCGTGTCGTTACCACAGCCGGTCAGCAGCGTGCCAAGCAAACAGGCTCCTGCCAGCCAAGCAGTGATTTTCTGTTTGGTTTTCATATCTAGTTCTTATCCCTCCAGCATGATAATGCCCGCCTGTACGCCACGGTTTCCGTGTGTCGCACGGTGCGACCAAAATGTATCATGCATACACTTGGTACACATGCCACTGTCTACAATATTCTGTACCCCGCAGCTTTCTAACTGTTCTCGATTGATTCCCTGCAAATCGAGGAAGAATTTCTTGCCGCGCGGCTGAATAAACGGCGTGACGGCATCGCCCATGGTCTCGCGCATGGCGTCCGGCACATCGGCATCCGTCTCAAAACAGCACTGTCGAATGGACGGTCCGATTGCCGCCTCAATATGCTCCGGCTTTGCGCCATATTCTTCCTGCATCCGGCGCACGGTCTTGGCAAGGATCTCATTTGCTGTTCCGCGCCAGCCGGAATGACATACACCGATGCTGTGGCTCACCGGGTCATGCAGCAGCGTGACCACGCAGTCCGCATAATATCCGCACAGCGGAACATGGGGCAAATTGGTAATAATCGCATCTGCCTGCCAGCTCATCGGCTGTCCCAATCCCATGCCCATTGTCTGCTCGTCCACAACGCGAACAATGTCGCTATGGATCTGTTTGGTCATGGTCATGCGGGCACGCGGCACGTGCAAATGATCGGCGAGAATCTGATAATTTTGCAGGACATTTTCCCGCTCATCTCCCCGATTAAAGCCGAGATTGAGCGAGGCAAGATGTCCCTTGCTCACACCGCCGAATTTTGTTGTAAACAAATGCTTCGTTGTAATATTGTCGCTGGTATAATAGATCAGACTGCCTTCCTGCTGCCTGTGTATCATCTGATGCATGGTACGCCTCCTCTTATGCTGTATGTATTATACTATGCTTTTCCAAAAAAATATAGTGGAAATATTCCATACAGAAACCTTGCAAAAAATCGCCAGAATCTGTCGTTTTTTTACTTCCGTTATCCCTTTTGCATTTTCCGTTTTTTCTTCCTGTCAATTCCCGTTTCCCTGCCTGTTGACAAGACTTTGTTTTCCGATTAAAATGGTCTATGATGCCTTTGTATCAAACGTACGCGATCTATCGTTTAACCGCACAGGTAATCCTTAAAAATCAAGCTTTTTTTAGAAAAAATCACAAAAAAATGGAGGTGTGTATCAGAAGAATGATTGGTTATATCATTGGCGCAGCCGTTGTCGGACTCGTTGTCGGCGTTGTCATCATGTTTATCTACTGCAATGTTTCCAAGCAGACCGTGAGCGACGCGAAACGCGAAGCCGAGAGCATCAAAGCTGAGGCAGAAGAGACCGCTGCGCGAAAGAAACGGGAAGCTTTATTAGAAGCAAAAGAAGAAATTCACAAAAACCGCGCCGATCTCGAACGAGAAATCAAAGAGCGCCGCGGCGAAATGTCCAAAACCGAACGTCGACTGACACAGAAGGAAGAAACACTGGATCGAAAGACCGATGCAGCGGACAAGAAAAACGAAGAGCTGACTCGCCGTCTGGCAAATGTACAGAAGAGCCGCGAAGAGGCAGAGCAATACAAGCAGCAGCAGCTGGAGCGACTGGAGAGCATTTCCGGTTTGACCCGCGACGAAGCCAAGCAGTATCTTGTCGATTCCATCGAGCAGGAAGCACAGCACGATGCAGCCATCAAGCTGCGTGAAATTCAGCAGCAGACCAAGGATGATGCCGAGAAATACGCGAGAGAGATTATTTCCTCCGCCATTCAGCGCTGTGCTGCCGATCATGTCGCAGAAGCAACGGTATCCGTTGTGCCGCTGCCGAATGACGAAATGAAGGGTCGTATCATCGGCCGCGAAGGACGCAACATCCGCACACTGGAAACGCTGACCGGTGTCGATCTCATCATCGACGACACGCCGGAGGCAATCACCCTTTCGTGCTTCGATCCGGTTCGCCGCGAGGTTGCCCGTCTGACGCTGGAAAAGCTCATCATCGACGGCCGCATTCATCCGGCTCGCATCGAAGAGATGGTCGAAAAGAGCCGCCGCGAAGTGGATCAGATCATCAAGCAGGAAGGCGAACGCGCTGTTCTGGAAACCGGTGTGCACGGTCTGCATCCGGAGCTGGTCAAACTGCTCGGCCGAATGCGTTACCGCACGAGCTACGGTCAGAATGTGCTGCAGCATTCCATCGAGGTCTCTCATATCGCCGGTATTCTCGCCGGAGAGCTGGGCATCAATGCCACACAGGCAAAGCGTGCCGGCTTGCTGCATGATATTGGCAAGGCTGTGGACCGCGAAATGGAAGGCTCTCATGTCGACATCGGCGTGGATCTGTGCAAGCGTTATCATGAGCACGCAGACATCATTCACGCCGTACAGGCACATCACGGCGATGTAGAAGCGAAGACACTGGTTGCTTGTCTGGTACAGGCAGCAGATGCCATTTCCGCAGCCCGTCCGGGCGCACGCCGCGAGAACCTGGAAGCATACATCAAGAGATTGGAAAAACTGGAAGAGATCGCAAACACTACGCCGGGTGTCTCCAGCTCTTATGCCATTCAGGCAGGCCGTGAAATTCGCATCATTGTCAATCCGGAACAGGTCAATGATTCGCAGATGGTTCTGCTCTCCCGTGAAATCGCAAAGAAGATCGAGGACGAGCTGGAATATCCGGGTCAGATCAAGATCAACATGATTCGCGAAACCCGCGCCGTTGAATACGCAAAATAAGCACATTTTTGTGCACACAAAAGCCCCGTACCAATCGGTACGGGGCTTATTTTTTGTCTTACGGCCGTCTGCACGTGAGCAGAATTACCTGTCGTTCATGCGCGATTTCCCGCAGCAGCTTCATGCCGCAGGCGACGCGCTGGTCATCATAATTGACGAACGGATCGTCCAAAATCAGCGGGACGCTCTCATCCTGCTTATCCAGCAGCACCTTGCACACAGCAAGACGCAGTGCCAAGTACAGCTGGTCGCGCGTACCGGTAGACAGTCTCAGGCGATCCATCTCGACTGCACTGTTTTCTCTCCGGCAAGTCGCTTCCAAATCCGTATACAGCTGCATGGCGGTATACCGTTCTGCGGTCAAAATCCGCAGATATTGCTCGGCGAGCTTATTGATCTGCGGAGCAACGCGGCCGGTCAGCTCGGCATGTGCCTGCACCAGCGATTCCTTTGCCAGCCGAATCGCATCCAGCTGCCAGAGAATATTTTCGCGTTCTTCCTGTAATCGGCTGCGCTGGGCACACAGGGCACTGCGCTCGCCGATTTCTTCTCGCTTGCCCTTGCACGAAGCAATGGCTTCATGCAGCGAAGTGTTTCTGTTTCGCGCCTGCTCTGCCGCCTGCTTGGCCTGTTCCATGCGAACGCGAACTTCGCCATTCGGGCCGGTCTGTTCCAAAATCTCCATGTACTGCTGCTTGAGTTCTTCATACTCCTGCTGACGCGCCAGATACTGCTTTTTGTTGTCTCTCGCCTGTGCGATGAAAACAACCAGTTCCTCGCTGTCATCCATGGAAAGTTCCGGAGACATGCTGCGCAAAATCTTTTGGAATTTATTTTGTACCTGTGCCAGCTTTTCCGTCGTCTGCTCGACGCGGGCAATAGCCTGCTGCTTGCGCTTGTGCAGCTTGACGCGCTCTTCATCAAAGTCCATCGGTGGTGTGTCCAACGTTTGCGTACTGCCGACAAAGGTCACAATGAGGAAAATCACGGCAAGCAGAGAAAATACATACGGCATGTACGGTGTCAGCGGACCAAATGGAATGAGTCCCAGCAGACTGACGACTGCCGATACGCCGAGCACAATCGCAACAATCATCGACCAGCCGCGAATATGAATATCCGCAACGCTGCTGGAGCTTTGGCTGTAATCCTCCTCGGTGTGGTCAATGTCATCCTGCCACTTCTGGTAGTTTTCCGTGACCTCTTCCAGCTCCGCGCTGGCCACGTCGAACGCCTGCTTGGCCTCTGTATATACCGGCGCGAATTTTTCTGCTTCATTGAGCAGCCGCTCTTCCACGAGCTGTTCCTTCAGCTGTGTCAGCTTTTCCCGCGCCTCTCGTTCTTCTTTCTCTGCCGCTTCGCGTTTTGCCACGAACAGCAGCGTAAATGCTTCTGTCGCCTCTTGCAGCTCTTTTTCCGCCTCTTCGACAGCTTGCTGCGCCGTAGGCTCCTGCGCTTCATATGCAGCGATCTGCGCTGTCAGCTCATCCAGTCGCGATACCGACCGATTAATGTCCTCCAGCTCTTGTTCCACCGCTGCATATCTGCCGCGATTTCCCGTGCCTCGCAAGGCATGTTTCCATTGATCCAGCTGAGAAATCGCACTCGAATACGCGGTTGTGTTATCTCCCGAAGTGGAAAGCTCCAGCATCCGCTGCTCCAGCTCCTCAGCAGAAAGCGCCTGATCCTGTCCATCCAGCATAGCGGAGGACTGAAACGCCTCTTCGCTGACGCCGGTCAAGATCTTGCCACAGTCTTTTGCCGTCAGCTCCTCGCATGGTTCGCCAGTATCCGCATACACCGCGGAAAACTCCTGCATCGGTGCAGTTCCCTTGCCGGTCTGGCGACTGATAATAATTTCTCTGCCCTTCCATTCCAGCTGCAACAGACCGCTCATGGGATTGCCGTCCGCCGGACGGAATCTCGTCTTATCCGATAGCTGGTTGCGGGTATCGCGTTTGCTGGTATTGAGACCATACAGCATCACGCGCAGGAAATTACACAGCGTCGTCTTGCCGCCCTCATTGGGGAGATACAGTACATTGAGGCCATCCTCAAATCGGATCTGCCTTCCATCAAGCACACCGAAGTGCCCTTGTGCTGTTAAAAATTTCATATTACGTCACCTATTTACATTTCAATTGTCTTCAAACAATTATGATTCTTATTATACCATAGAATCCGCATAAGACAACCAGCTGTTTTGGATTTCTTTCCCTTCGTTTCCTCTTGCGCATAAGGAACAAATCGCCGCATCATGCAGGAAATCCGTCTTCCCGGAGAAATTGTGCCGTTTTTCCGCTGTATTTTGCCAATTCTTCTATTATGTCACCATCATATGTGCAGAAATTCGGATGCTTTTAACCGAAAATCAGGATTTTCTGGCAACTATGTCCACGTTTTACACAACTTTTTTCAAAAAAACGATTTACAAACTTGTAACATTAGTATAAAATGTAAGTACGTAGGAAGGTGCGGATTTTCCCTCTCCGATTGTGTCGAGATAACAAGATATTTTTTCTTGTAACTTTAGCACTTTCTGTTGAAGTTTCGTTCATCTTTTGATACAATTAGAGGCGAGGGTATCAAACAATCCGCTCAAGTTTTGGACAAAAGGTTCGTCTGAACTTTTGTTCTACAGAAATTTTTATAGGAGATGTTAAATATGGATGCTTTTAGCAAGGCTCTGCAGGCCGACAAGAGAGAAATCATCATCGCACCGACCATCTACAAGTGCGCAACATTTAAGGAATTCGCTGAGGAATTCAAGCTGAACGAGAGAGACTGCGTTCTGACCAACGAATTCATCTACAAGCCGTTCATGGAGGAACTGGGTCTGAAGTGCAACTTCGTATTCCAGGAGAAGTTTGTAGGCGCAGGCGAGCCGTCTGAGAAGATGATTGAGATCATGTACGATACCATTCCGTACGATTCTTATGACCGCGTTATCGCTGTTGGCGGCGGCGCTATCATGGACCTCTGCAAGCTGCTGGGCTGCAAGCGTCCGAAGTCTGTACATGAGATGTACTTCAAGCGTGAGCCGTTCATCCACGAGAAGGAAGTTATCGCTATCCCGACCACCTGTGGTACCGGTTCCGAAGTTACCAACATTTCCGTTGCTATCGTAAAGGACGAGAAGGACGGCGTTCTGACCGGCGGCGAGACCAAGCTGGGTCTGGTTTCCGACGACATGATCCCGAACAAGGTATGCCTGGTTCCGGATATGCTGAAGACTCTGCCGTACAAGCCGTTTGCTTCTTCTGCAATCGACGCTCTGATCCATGCTACCGAGTCCTTCCTGTCCCCGCATCGTAAGACCACTACTTCCGAGCTGTTCTCCGTAAAGGCTATGGAGATGATTCTGGAAGGCTTCCGCCGCATCGGCGAGGGTGGCCCGGACGCTCGTCTGACTTACCTGGATGAGTTCTCCACCGCTTCTACCTATGCTGGTATCGCATTCCTGAAGGCTGGCTGTGCTACCGTTCATGGCATGTCCTTCCCGCTCGGCGGAACCTACCATGTACCGCACGGTGAGTCCAACTACGCTCTGTTCGGTAAGATCCTGGAGATCTACGACGAGTACGATCCGAACGGCGAACTGCTGAAGTTCAAGCAGCTGGTTGCTCGCATCACTGGTTGCGAAGTTGAGAACGCTATCCCGTACCTGAACGAGCTGCTGGAGAAGGTTCTGCACCTGAAGCCGCTGCATGAGTACGGCTTCAAGGAAGAGGACATCAAGGCATTTGCTGAGTCCGTTGAGGCTAACCAGCAGCGCCTGATCACCAACTCCTACGTTCAGCCGTGGACCAAGGAGCTGTCTGAGCGCGTTTACAGAGAGTGCTTCTAAGTTCCAACGGAACAAACACTATAACCGTTAGCTTGTGAAACGCAGCGGGTATCGTCCGCGGTACTCGCTGCGCTTTTGCTACATAAAACACATCGAAATTTCGCTTGAATATACATTTAAGAGAGAGACGACTGAAGAAAGGATTTTGATCACTATGATGACCAAAGAACAGTATATTGAGTCCCTGCGCAAGCTGAACCTCAATCTGTGGATGTTCGGCAAGAAGGTAGAGAATCCGGTAGACGATCCGGTAATCCGCCCGTCCCTGAACTCCTTCGCAGCAACTTATGAAGCA
>NZ_JBNMHC010000047.1:0-9583 GCF_050872565.1 Butyricicoccus sp.
TATTTTGAAGAAATTCGGCTATGCAAATCTGGAAGAACTGTACAATGCACTGGGTTATGGCGGTCTTACCGTAACGAAAGTGCTGAATAAAGTGCGCGATGAAGTCATTCGCGCGAGAAAACAGGAAGAAAAACAGAAGCCGCTCAATTCTCGGCCGAAGGCGAACGGACACTCGGATTCCGGCGTGATTGTCGAAGGTCTGGATGATGTTGACTGTAAGGTAAAGTTTGCACGATGTTGTACCCCGGTTCCGGGCGATGACATCATTGGCTATGTTACCCGCGGATTTGGTGTTTCTGTGCACCGCAAGGATTGCGTCAATGTCAAAAATGCCAATCCGGAAGACCGAAAACGCTGGGTAACGGTGTACTGGGATGAAAGCCATGTGGAATCGAAAGAACGATTCAGCACGGCGATTCAGATTTCTACCAATGACCGCATGGGTGTCATGAACGATGTATTGCAGCTGTTAGCGAATAATCATATTAACGTCAAGGACTTTAATGGCAAAACATTGTCTGAAGGCTACGGCATTATCAATATTGTCATTGCCGTCACAGGTCTGGCACAGCTGGATGCGCTGACAAAGAAGCTGCGCGGCCTGCGCGGTGTCATTAACGTCACGCGCCAGACCATGTGAGGAGGATGCAATGAGAGCCGTATTACAGCGCGTCACGCACGCAAAAGTAACCATAGAGGGACAGGTATCCGGTGAAATCGGAACGGGCTTTCTCGTTCTTCTCGGCGTTGCACCGGAAGATACCCAAGAGCAGGCCTTATATCTGGCAAGAAAGATTGCCGGTCTGCGCGTTTTTACCGATGAAAATGATAAAATGAATTTAGCTCTTGCCGATGTTGGCGGAAGACTGCTGGTTGTCAGCCAGTTTACGCTGTATGCCGACTGCCGCAAGGGAAAACGACCGAATTTTACCAAAGCTGCGAAAGGTGAGCAAGCAAATACATTGTACGAATATTTTGTCAATTGCTGCCATGGTCTGGGCATTGAAACCCAGACCGGCGAATTTGGTGCAGATATGAAGGTTGAGCTGCTCAACGATGGACCGGTGACTATTTTGCTGGACACCGATGAGCTGATGCGAAAGAAATAAGAGGAAATACTATGCAAATCAAGCAATTTGTGGTAGGCGATGTCGCTACCAACTGTTATCTCGTCTGGGACGAAACATCACATGAGGGTGCGATTGTCGATCCGGGAGATCGAGCAGAACAGCTCATCCAGACCATACAAGAAGAACACATTCAGCTGAAGTATATTCTGCTGACCCATGCGCATTTTGACCACATTCTTGCCGTCGGTGCGATTAAGCGCGCGACAGGTGCGCAGGTTGTTGTCAGCAAGCAGGATGAATATTTGCTCGACGCCAACGCGGCATTGTCGCCGTTCGGCGCATATGGCAGACAGCTGATGAGCCGTTTTGATTTTCCGGGTGCAGATATTTGGGCGGGAGAAGGCACAACGGTTTCGTTTGGCGGCATGACAGCAACGTATTACAGCACACCGGGTCATACGCCTGGCTCGTGTGTGATTCGTTTGGACGATGCGGTGCTGTTTACCGGCGATACGCTGTTCCGTGAGAACTGTGGCAGAACCGATCTGCCAGGCGGTAATTGGAACGATATGCTTCGTTCGCTCAAGAAGCTGCATGATATGCCGGGAGATTTCCGCGTTCTGCCGGGACATGAGGGCTTGTCCACCTTGGAGCATGAACGGCAGCACAATCCGTATATGATTGAGGCAGTCGGCAGATGATTTATACCATACAAGGTCTGGAAAATGACCATCCTGTTCGGGAAATGCTGTATAATCTGCTGCCGACAGAAATTCCAGAACGCGCAGACAGCGCACCGGAGGACGTAGATGCCTTGGGCGTCTGCGTGGAACAAGTTGGCATGGAAAATTGCATTCGCGTGTGCTGTGTGCGGCAGGGAAAACAAGCGTGCGCAGAGCGGCGCGCACCGATTTCCGATGATGCTGAGCAGACCAAACGTGCGCGCACTCATGCAGTCAAAACCGCCATTTTTGAGGCAGTCTCTCCGTTTTTGGATACTGTGCCGGAATGGGGCTCGCTGACCGGTGTGCGTCCGGCAAAGTTTGCGCGGAGCTTTATGGAGCAGGGCTATACACCGGCGCAAGTGGCAAAACTGATGACGGAGACCTATCATGTCTCGGCAGCACGGCGTGCGCTGGCCATCCGCTCCGCAGGTATCGCTATGGATTTGAAAGAAAAAATCCATCCGAATGATATTTCGATTTATATCGGCATTCCGTTCTGCCCGTCTCGATGCAGCTATTGCTCCTTTGTCAGCCATTCGATTGAGAAGGCGGGCAAGCTGATGGCAGAGTATCTGGATACTCTGTGCGGAGAAATTGTACACACGGGAGAAATTCTCAGACAGGCGGGTCTGCGCATCGTCACCATTTACATCGGCGGCGGTACGCCGACTACCCTTTCGGCACAGCAGATGGATTGTCTGCTCCAGACCGTGCATCAATCCTTTGATTTGCAGGCTCTGGAGGAATTCACAGTGGAAGCTGGCAGACCGGATACCATCACACGCGAAAAACTGCTTGTGCTCAAGAAACATGGTGTAGACCGTATTTCCATTAACCCGCAGTCCATGAACGATGCCGTATTGGAAGGCATTGGACGCCATCACAGCGCACAGGATGTGCTGGATCGCTATCAAACAGCACGGGAAGTAGGCTTTTCCGCCATCAATATGGATACCATTGCAGGCTTGGACGGCGATACACCGGAAAGCTTTGCCCATACGATAGATACCCTGCTTGCACTGAATCCGGAAAATATCACAGTGCATACGCTGGCGGCAAAACGCGGCGCAGATCAGCATGACCGCGCACACAATGCGAAAAAACAGGAAGCTGTTCGCCAGATGCTGGAAATTGCATCCAAAAAGCTGACAGCGGCAGGATATGCGCCATATTATCTGTATCGACAGAAGTTTATGGCGGGCGGTTTTGAGAATGTCGGCTGGTGTAAGATGGGCTATGAATGTAAGTACAATGTTTACATGATGGAAGAACTGCAAACCATCGTTTCACTCGGTGCAGGCGGTGTTACCAAGCTGCTGGGCACGGATGGAAGAAAAATCCGGCGTATCAGCAACCCGAAATATCCCTATGAATACAATGTTTCATTAGAACGAATCAATGCAGGCAAACAGGCGATTCTGGATTGGGCAAAATCCGGCTCCTCTTTGTCAGACTGAGGAAAGATACATGTTTCATGTAAAGATCAACGAAATCAATGAGCGCTGTCGGCACGATCCGGCGGCATTCGTTGCACAATCCGAACAAAGCTATACCAACGTCATTGAGAGCATTGCGGATTGTATCTGTGAAAATCAATATGACCGCACAATTTTGCTGCTCAATGGTCCGTCTTCCAGCGGCAAGACGACGACGTCTCACCGCATTCGAGATGCTATTGAGCGCAGAGGTGTTCACTCCTATGCCATCTCAATGGATGACTACTATTTGAGCCGCGACAGCTATATTGTCCCGAAGGACGAAGAGGGACACGACGATTTAGAGTCTCCGCTGTGTATGGATTTGCCGATGCTCAGCGACCATTTGGCGGCGTTGGTGCGCGGGGAAACCATCGAAGTACCGACATATGATTTTATGCACCACGTGCGAACAGAGGAAGTCAAAGAAGTACGATTGGAAAAGGGCGAAATTGCCGTCATTGAAGGTATTCATGCGCTCAACGATGTGCTGATGGCAAAGGTGCGTGAGTCGTCTATTTCTGTGTATATGGCGGTGGGAACTCAGCTGATTTTGTCAAATAACTGGCGTTTGGCACCGCATGTGCTGCGCTTTGTGCGCCGCGCCATTCGAGACAAGAACTTCCGCGATGCACCGGTGCCGGAGACCATCAATATGTGGCGGTCTGTTCGGCGCGGAGAACGACTGTACATCCGTCCGTATATTCCATCAGCGGATTTTATCGTCAATACGTATCTGCCGTATGAGGACTGTATTTTAATGAATCAGCTCAAGCATGATGCCGCGCCGTATCATCAGGAGATGATAGACGCAGGATTAGCGGATTTGGTGCGAGCATTGGATCAATTTGAAGAAATCCATGATCTCAGTCTGATTCCGGACAATTCGATCATGCATGAATTTATTGGATAAGAAACTCGCCTAGAGAGGAGCATTTCTATGGACAAGACGAACTTTTTTGAAAAAGCAAAGGTATCAGCGGAAATTCTGTCTGCCCGTACCGGCGTGACTGCGGCGAAAGCAGCGGACGCCGCAGGAAAGACCGCGGTGAACATGCTCAACGCGACCAAGCTGAATTTACAGATTTTCGATCTGAACACCGAAGTGGAAATTCTGTACAAAGAAATCGGCAAGATGGTCTACAGCGTCCATACAGGCAAGGAAGAGGATCAGGCAGCGTTGCAGATTAAGCTACAGCTCATTGATGAAAAGCTGCAAAAGATGGGCGAACTGCAAGCACAGCTGAACGCAGAGCGTTCTGCGCTGTTTTGCCCGAATTGCGGTAAGCAGTGCAAAAAAGATGACACATTTTGCAGCCACTGCGGTGCACAGCTCTGATAAGCGCACAGCATAACCTGCGCCGCTTCTAATCCGGCGTTCCGTTTCATACCTTGTCTCATAGGAGGACGGGCATGAAACGGAACAAGGCAAGCTATGTCGGCGGTGCGGCAGCACTGCTTCTTTCCAGTGTCACTGTTAAGATTCTCGGTGCGCTGTTCAAAATTCCACTGACCAATCTCATCGGAGACAGCGGCATGGGTCTGTTTGCGTTTGCCATGCAGTTTTTCTCGCTGCTGTTTGTGATTTCTGCCGCGGGACTTCCTGCGGCACAGGCACATTTGGTGTCGGAAGCGTTGGCGCTTGGCAGGCGGGAGCAGGCAAAGGCAATTACCGTGCGAGCGGTGTCTGTATTTGCAGTGACATCTTTGCTGCTATCGCTGGCTCTGGCGGCAGCGGCACCGCTGCTTTGCCAGCTGTTTGGACAGACCGCCGCTGTGCCGTGTCTGCTGCTCATCGCACCGGCAGTATTTTTGGTGACGATTGAGGCAGCACTGCGCGGCTGGTATCAGGGTACCGGCGATATGATTCCGACAGCTATCTCGCAAGTGGCAGAGGCGGTTGGAAAGCTCGTCGTCGGACTGTTTGCAGCGAGCACTTTGCTGGATGCAGGGTATGGCATCGCGGGCGCAGCGGCAGGTGCGGTATTTGGCGTGACCTGTGGCGAATTGCTTGCCGTGTTATATCTGCTGTGGAGCGTGCGGCGTGGTGCTTGGCAGGCTCTGCGTCATCCACCGAAAGAACAGAATGAATTTTCTAAACTGGTGCAGCTGATGATTCCTGTGACATTGGGAGCAGCTGTCATGACGGTCTCCGGCTTTCTAGATATGTCCGTGGTATATCGACGCCTGCCTGCGGCGGGATTTTCTGCCCAAGAAATTGTCGCGGCGTATGGTGCGTATACCGGTATGGCATTGACGCTGTTTAATTTGCCGCAATCGCTTTCTAATGCGGTATCTGTCAGCGTGCTTCCGGCATTGTCAGCATCGCACGCCAAAAAACAAGAAAAACAGACCAGACGGCTGCTGCGGTCATCTATGGGGCTGACATTGCTCGTATGTATACCGTGTGGAATTGGATTATTTGTATTGGCGGAGCCGCTATTGCGGCTTTTATTTGCATCTCAGCCGCGTGGTGTGCAGACGGCAATTCCCTTGCTGCGCCTGCTTGGCGTGGCGGAACCGCTTGTCGGATTGTCTACAGTTACCATCTCCATTTTGCAGGCATTTGGACGACCGGATTTGTCGGTCTATGCGATGACTGTTGCCTGCACGGTAAAATTTGCTGTGGGTTTCTATTTGGCTGGACAGCCGGATGTCAATATCTTGGCACTGCCGATTGGCACGTTGACTTGTTATAGCATTTTGCTGGTCATGAATCTAGCATTTATCGCGCATGTACTGCATCCGAGAAGATAGAACAGAAAGGAAACATGTTTTATGGACTTTGAAATAAAAAAGCAATATCATTTTGACGATTTGTTGCAGGTAATGCGCATTTTACGAAGTGAAGAGGGCTGTATGTGGGATCGACAGCAGGATCATCACAGTATTCGCCGTGATTTCATCGAAGAGACGTATGAGGTGTGCGAGGCAATCGACAACGAAGACACCGAACTGCTCAAAGAAGAATTGGGTGATGTGCTGTTTCAGGTTGTCTTCCACACGACCATAGAAGAAGAACAAGGACATTTTGACATAGATGATGTGATTGACGGCATCTGTAAGAAGATGATTTATCGACATCCGCATGTATTTAAGGATGTGCAGGTAGATTCCACACAGGATATTCTGAACAATTGGGATGACCTCAAAAAAACAGAAAAGCACCAGGAAAGCGTTACAGATACTATGAACAGTGTGGCACGCACACTTCCGGCACTCATTCGCGCCGAAAAGGTCATGAAAAAGGCAGAAAAGGCTGGATTTGAGTGGAACAGCGTAGAAAATGCGCTGGACAAAGTCCAAGAAGAATTGGACGAAGTGCGCCGCGCAGAACACGGAGACGGTAATTTGCCGGAGGAAATCGGTGATTTGCTGTTTGCGGCGGTGAAGGTGGCAAAATTTGCCCATACCGATCCGGAAGAAGCACTCAATCATACGACGGAGAAGTTTATTCATCGGTTTTCCCATGTAGAAGAAGGGGCTGCTGCACAGGGGAAGCAGGTTGGAGATTTGACGCTGCGGGAAATGCTGGAGCTTTGGGAAGAGAGTAAAAGGGATGAACAAAAACGAATTGATTGATCGGGTTTCCGATTATACGGGTATGAAAAAGAAAGAAGCCTCACTGGCCACGATGGCAGTATTTGCCTGTATCGCAGATGCGTTGGCACAGGGGGAAAAAATCACTATTTCCGGCTTTGGTGTGATGGAAGTGCGCCATCGTGCCGCAAGAAAAGGGCATTTGCCGACAGGAAAGCAGGAATTTGATATTCCGGCAATGAAAATTCCGGTATTTCGCCCATCCAAACAATTAAAGGAGAAAATAAACACATGAGACTGGATAAATATTTAAAAGTATCCCGCTTGATTAAGCGAAGAACGATTGCAAACGAAGCTTGTGACAATGACCGTATTTTGGTCAATGGCAAGCAGGCAAAGGCGTCCTATCAAGTAAAAGTCGGTGATGTCATTGAAATCACCTTCGGACAGAGAACGCTGAAAGTAGAAGTTCTCAACATTGCAGAGCATGTTCTCAAGAACGATGCTTCCGCACTGTATCGAGAGATTCCGTGAGTGTTTACAAACGCATAACGCAAAGCCCTGACACATAGAATAGTGTCAGGGCTTTTTGCATGGATAGAACAGGATAGGGGGAGCGTATATGGAACGCAACACGGCGGAAAAACAGGCATTGCCGCACGGAATTTCCCTGCAAGACAGAAAAAAGCTGTCGATTTCCGGCGTCAGCGACGTTGCAAATTTTGATGAAAACCAAATCATTGTCGCTACAGGCTGGGGGACCTTGCTCGTGCGCGGCAGCGACCTGCATGTCGATCAGCTCAGCTTAGATACCGGCGAGCTGCGCATCACAGGACGCATCGACTGCATGGAATACGATGACAACAGCACATCCGGCGGATTTCTTCGCAGGTTGTTTCAATGAATATCGTACAGCAACAATGGTACGGCGTGCTTGCTGCGTGCATCTGCGGGTTAGCACTTGGCGCGTTGTATGATGCGTTTTGGCTGATTCGACAGCACTGGAGGAGCGCAGGGCTGACATTTTTCTTGGATGCGCTGTTTTCCATGACGAGCGGCGCGGCACTGTTTGTGCTTGCCGTCAGCATTTTTCAGCAGCGAATGCGCGGTTTCTTGCCAGTTTCCATGCTGCTCGGTGGTATTTTGTGGGAGCTGACCGCTGGACGCTGGGTGCGGCGTTTTTGGAAATGGATGCACAAGCGTGCAGGAAAGAGAAAATTTTCAAAAAAATCGTAAAAAATAAAAAAAATCCTTTTCTTTTTGCATGTGGTGGTATAGAATAGTATCGTAATCATTGAAGGAGGGATTGGATGAGCAAGCCGAAAAACAAGAAAATCAGCCTAGTGAGCAAGTTAATTGTTGCCGTTGTTGTCGCGGTTGTTATTGTCAAACCGATTTCTCTCCAGATTCAGATTCGTGAGCTTCAGCGACAGGTTGAAACATTGGATGACCAGATCAGTCAGGAAAAGACCGTGAATAAAGATCTGAAGAAATCGCTGAATGAGGGCGTGACCGATGAGTCCATCGCAAAGATTGCTCGTGATGTGCTGGGATATGCATCGCCTGGTGAGCGTGTGTTTATCGATAGCTCGGAGCAGTAACCAAAAGTATATGGAGGAAACAGTTTAATAGTATGGAGTTGGCTGTAGGAGAAATCATTTCCGGCAAGGTAACCGGAATCACAAAGTTTGGCGCGTTTGTTTCGCTGCCAGAGGGCAAGAGCGGTTTGGTACATATCTCTGAAGTGGATCAGTCATATGTCAGCGACATCCGCGATCATTTGACAGAGGGTCAGGAAGTCAAGGTGAAGGTCATCGCCATTGACGAGAATGGTCGTGTGAATTTGTCGATCAAAAAGACGCAGCCGCGACAGAACAGCGAGCAGCGTCCGTTCCGCCGCAACAACAATCAGAACGGTGGAAATCACAATACCAACCGCGGAAGCTATCAGAATCGCACAGGCAGCTCCAACGGCGGCAAAAAGTTCCAGCAGCGCCAGGGTTATGCGCCGCGTCCGGCAGCAAAGGAAGCACCAGCTTCTTTTGAGGATAAGCTCAAGCACTTTATGCAGGACAGCGAGAGCCGGATGGCAGATCTGCGCCGCAACACCGATAAGAAGAACGGTTCCCGCCGCCGCAAATAATAACACAAAGCAAACAGACATGTCGCTCTTTTCGTATGATATTTCGGGAAGGCGGCATTGTCATGTCTGCTTTTTTGTACGAACAAAAAAATACCCTTCGGCGAGCCGAAGGGTGAATGGATTGTGGGGATAAAGATATGAACGGTGCATGGATAGCAGTTTCCTGCCACCGTGGTTATCGTATCATGATTACCAGAAATTGTCAATTGTTTTTTGAGGAGAAGCAATGATACTTTGCAATGCGAAAATTGTCCCAATGGAGGGTGAAATCATCGAAAATGGTTTTCTTTCCGTAGAAAATGGAAAGATTTCCGCAATCGGGTCGATGGAAACTGTGCCGGAAGGTGAATGGATTGACGTACACGGCGGATGGATTCTGCCGGGACTTGTTGATGCGCACACGCATTTGGGACTGTTTGAAGACTCTCTTGGTTTTGAGGGAGAGGATGGAAACGAGGATACTGACCCGATTACGCCGCAGCTGCGCGTCATTGACGGCATTAATCCAATGGAGCGCAGTTTTCAGGAGGCGCGCGAGGCAGGCGTGACCTGCTGTTTGGTATCTCCTGGCAGCTGCAATCCGATTGCCGGACAAATCGCTGCGATCAAGACGGCAGGCCGCCGGATTGA
>NZ_JBNMHC010000048.1:0-9552 GCF_050872565.1 Butyricicoccus sp.
ACCGGACAAATTGGGAGCCAGTTCGATGAATACCCCGTATTCTTCGACACTGCGCACAATGCCGCAGACGGTTTCTCCGGCGGCAAATTGCGCGGCATTTTCTGCCCAAGTGCCGAGCAGCTCTCGATGCGTCAGATGAATGCGTCCGGTGTCTGCATCTATGCCGGATATGACGGCGTATAGCTGTTGTCCGACTTGTACGCGGTCGGATGGGTGAAAGATACGGCTGACAGATAAGTTTTCAATGCCGATGAGAGATACCAAACCGCATCCGGCATCGACAAATGCACCAAACGGCTCTAGATGCGTCACACGCACGGGAATGATGTCACCGGGACATTTGTGCAGCAGGTAGTCCAACGCACACTGCTGGGCGCGTCTACGGGATAAATAGGCAATATCTCCTTCGATACGCAGCACTTGAAAGCATACCGGCTTGCCGACGCGCGATAGAATAGCGATTTCCCGTGTTTTTCCTGTATCAATGCCAAGAGCGCATTCTTCCCGCGGTATGATGCCGGTCATTCCGTCCAAGGGGACGATCAGATTGTGATGCACATCACAGCGGGCGGCAACCGCCTGCAAAATACTGCCGTCCTGCGCCGCGGTGCAAAGGTCTTCTCTGCGCGGCATGTCTGTCTGCAAGCGTTCCGGTGCATAGTCTGTTTGCATGAATTCCCTCCGTTCTGAACATTTTTGTTTTTCCATGGATTTGTATTGACTATATGCACAGACTGGCAAAAATATGGCTGTTCCATCGGAAATTTCTATTTGCTGACTGGTCAATGAACTATGGGTATGATATACTCGATATAGACACAAGGAGGGATACAAACGATGGATATTCGTCTTGGTGATATTTTGACGATGAAGAAAGGGCATCCCTGCGGCAGCAAGGACTGGGAGGTTTTGCGCGTCGGCATGGATTTCCGACTCAAATGCATGGGCTGTGGACATACGATTATGATTCCGCGCAGCAAAGCGGAAAAAAACATTCGTCATGTGGTTCATGCGGACGGAACAGAAGGAGAGAAATAACCATGCTCATCCACGGAAAACAGATGCACTTGCAATGCACAGCCGAGGACATCGGGCGATATGTGATTCTGCCCGGCGATCCGGGGCGGTGTGCGGTCATTGCGCAGCTTTTGGACGATGCGAGGGAAATATCCTATAACAGAGAATTTCACGTGTATACCGGCTATTTGGAGGGCGAACGGGTATCCGTGTGCTCGACAGGCATCGGCGGACCGTCAGCGGCGATTGCGCTGGAAGAATTGGTTGAATGCGGCGCAGATACGTTGATTCGCGTGGGAACCTGCGGCGGTATTGATGCGTCTGTGTGCGGCGGCGATGTGGTCGTGGCAACTGCTGCCATTCGGCAGGAAGGAACCTCACGCCAGTATCTTCCGTTGGAATATCCGGCCGCGGCAAGCTATCCGGTCGTGCGTGCACTGGCAGATGCCTGTGAGGCATTGGGGTATCGCGCACATGTCGGTGTGGTTCAGTCTAAAGATAGTTTCTATGGCGAAATTCGTCCGCAGAGCCAGCCGATTGCTGCACAGCTGCAGGACAAGTGGACGGCATGGACAGCGGCGGGCGTGCTCGCCAGTGAAATGGAGTCAGCAGCTTTGTTTACGGCTGGTGCGGCGCTGCATGTGCGCGTTGGCACGATACTCAATGTGCTGTGGAACGATGACAACGAGCAGCCGGATGTGCCAGAAGGCGCAGCGACGCGCGGCATTCGCGCAGCGATTTCTGCGCTGTGTATGTTAATTGAACAGGATAAGCAACATTAAAACATACCCGTGATGAAGTTTTTGCATCTTCATCACGGGTATGTTGCTTTCTTTATCGAACCGGAAAATCTGCTGGAAGCGGTTCCGGACGGTCAAAGGTGGTTTCAAGGATGCCGAATTGCTGCGTCTTTGCGCCGCTCAGCATCTTTTCCATCATTTCGAGGGAATGCAGTGCCATGCGGCCGCTGGCACGCTCAGGACGGTTCTCCGCGAGAGCGAGCACCATATCAATCAAGCCGATGCCGCGACTGTTCTCGGAATGACTGGTCGAGGCGAACGGGCGGGTAACCGGTATATGCTCCCAATCCTTTTTGACATCAGACCAATCGCGCGGCTGGCTGTACCAGCGGTAATTTTCTTGCGTGCGCAGGAGAATATCGCCGCCGAAGATGTTCGGACCGTCCAGCGGGTCAATATCCGGAATGCACAGCGTTCCCTTTGTGCCGTAAATCTCGATGCTCGGCAGGTTGGAATCCCACACGTCAAACGAGAAGATCGCTGTGCCGATGGCGCCGGAGGCAAACTGCATGAGTCCAGTCGTGTAGGTGTCCACTTCGACATCAATCATCTCGCCGCGGTGCGGCTCTGTGGAAATCGGACGCTGGTCAAAGGTGCGCTTGGACATGGCACAGCACGACTGTACCGGTCCGAGCAGCGACAGCAGAGCGGTGACATAGTACGGGCCAATGTCCATGAGTGGACCAGCACCTTTATGATAGTAAAATGCCGGATTCGGATGGAAGGTCTCACAGCCGTGATAAATCACAAATGCCGATGCGCCAATCACTTCACCGATCTTTCCAGAATCCAGTATATCCCGGCAGGTTTGCAGGCGTGCGCCTAAAAACGTATCCGGTGCACAACCGATGCGTAGTCCCTTGCTCTGTGCCAGTTCAACGAGTTCTTTTCCTTCCGCGTAAGTAAAAGCAAGCGGCTTTTCTGTGTAAACGTGCTTGCCGCAGGTCAGTGCCAGCTTGTTGAGCCGATAATGCGCATCGGGTGTGGTCAGATTGAGAATCAGATCCACATCTGCCTGCTCAATCAGCTCTTCTGCACAGGAATACGCGTGCGGAATGCCGTATGCATCGGCTTTTTTCTGCGCTTTTTCCAAGGTGCGTGAAGCACAGGCTTCGATGGTCACGTAATCGCTGTATTTTTTCAAATTGTCGAGATAGACGCGGCTAATATCACCGAGACCGACAACGCCAATACGCAATTTTTTCATAGAAACAAAACCTCCTTGCTGTTGTTACCTGTAGTATATCAGGCGGGCAGGAGAAAGACAAGAAAAAAGACGAATGGTTTTTTGCCATTCGTCTTTTGCTTATGTGCTGTTGGTTATTTGGAACCGCTGCCGGCACTCTTGTTTGCTTGACTGAGAATCTTGTCTGCGTTGTCAAACACGTACTGATACTGGACGATTTTGTAATCGTGCAGGTCAGAAGCTGCCATATCCAGCGGGACGTAAATACCCTTGTTGTTGATGCAGCCGGAAGAGGAGATAACCGGATACTTTTCCATCAGGCTGTATACGTATTCCTCATAGTCGCTCAGCTTGGCACCGGCAACCTTCATGGTGACAGGGCCGAGGTAGTTCGCACTGATGCGGCCGATGTTTGCATAATCCGAGGTATCAATATCATAGTTTGCCCAGATAAAGAACGGAACGGTATGCTGATCCAGCTCGATTTCCGAGGTCGTCTTGGACGAACCGCGGGTCAGATGGTTGTAGAACGAGTTCTCGATGTACGGCATGTGATCGCCGAACAGAACGATAATGGTTGGTTCATCGACCTTGCTGAAGTAGTCCACCAGATTCTTGATCTGCTTATCCGACTCTTGAATCAGAGACAGATACTGCTTGGTGTACGGATACAGAGAATCAAACTGGAAGTTGACGTTCTCCGGGAAGTTGTCGTATACCGTGTCATAACCGCAGTGATTCTGGATGGTGACGTTGAACAGGAACAGCGGATTGTCCGATTTTTCCTTGTTCTGGTTGTACAGATCAATGACCTTGTTAAACGAAGACTCATCGCTGACATAGCGGCGCAGATACTTGGTCGTTGCATCGTCAAACGAGTCGATGTCCAAGAACTTATCAAAGCCCATCAGCGGGTAAGCCTTATTTCGTGCCCAGCCGGAGCCGTAGTACGGGTGCAGGCCGATGGTGTTGTAACCCTGTTGCTTGAGAACAGAAGCCATAGATTCTGTATTGTTGTGCACGTACTGAAGCATCGGGTAGCTGCCGGACTTGAAGAAGGCATAGGAATTGCTGGTCAGGAACTCATATTCCGAATTACAGGTGCCGCCGCCAAAAGCAGGAACGACCAACTGACCGGTAATGGTGTTCGGCTGACCGCTCAGCGAGTGTACAAACGGCATAACATCGTCGGTGTTTTCCAGACCCAGATCGCCCAAGATGGACAGATCAGAAAATGTCTCGTCCATTACAGCGATGATGTTCGGCTGGACATCGTTTGCCGATGCGGTCTCATCCTCCTTAGAGACAGAGGACAGGATAGTAGATGCATTTTCCTTGGAGTAATCCGACGGAGCTTCAACAAACAGAGCATCCATATTGATGGCAAAGTTGAGCGCCATACCATTTTTGCGGTTGGCGGTTACCTGACGCCATGCGCTGATATAGAAGTTGCCGCTGCCGACAGAAGCGAACAGAACAAAGCCGGTCAGCATGACTGCGGACAGACCAAAGCTTCCGGCGCGGGTGCGCAGCTTCTGCTTCGGGAAATGCATAAACTTGATGGTGATTGCCCACCAGATCAGGCAAGCAATGGAACAAATGATGATTTCAAGCGGAATCGTCCACTGGAAACCGTTCAGAGCTTCGGCTGCCGTACCCACGGCATACAAGTCCCAAGGAACAATCGGTTCGTTTCGGATTTGTATGGAATAGTGGTTGCAGATGCCAAAGACTAAAAAGACAAAATTGAGAAAGACAATCGTAAAACGGGGGCGTCCAGTGATGGCACGGAACAGAAGGAAAATACCATAATAGAACAGAATATTTGCCCAGAATGCCAGCTGATTCGGCCAGAGGCATTTGCTGTCTGATCCGCCATACTCAAGAATTTCTACCACAATGAATGTCGCAAGCGGCGACAACAGGAAGAAAATGTTTGAGAAGTTGGACGCGAGGAACTGCTTACACAAACTTAACTTATTTTTCATTCAAAAAGCGCCTCCATTGGACTTAAAACAGGCTTATTATACCGTTCAGGCATAAAAAAGTCAAGGGATGCCAAAATGTTACGAAAGGCATCCCTTGTGAAATTGTATAATTTCAGAAAAATTTCGTTAGATAAACGTTAAATCCGTTGAAAAGTTCAAGAAAGCAGCTTTTTGATGCGTGCAACTGCTTCAATGGTGTTCTCGCGGTCGCCAAAAGCAGTCAGACGGAAAAAGTTTTTGCCGTTTTCACCAAAGCCTGCGCCCGGTGTGCCAACAACATTGGCATTTTCCAGCAGGTAATCAAAGAATTCCCAGGACTCCATACCGTTCGGGCACTTGAGCCAGATGTACGGGGAGTTCTTGCCGCCGGTATACCAGATACCCAGCTCGTCCATTGCCTCAGCGAGGATGCGAGCGTTTTCACGGTAGTAGTCCAGATGCTCCTGTACCTGCTTGACGCCCTCTTCGGAGAAGATAGCAGCAGCGCCGCGCTGTACAATGTAAGCAACGCCGTTGAACTTAGTGGTCTGGCGACGCAGCCACATCTTGTTCAGGTTCATGCCTTCACGCTCCAGCTGTACCGGAACGATGGTGTAGCCGCAACGGGTGCCGGTAAAGCCTGCAGTCTTGGAGAAGGAGCAGAACTCAATCGCACAATCCTTTGCGCCCTCGATTTCATAGATAGAACGCGGCAGATCCTCGGATACGAAGCACTCGTAAGCAGCATCGTACAGGATGATCGCATCATTTGCCAGCGCGTAATCTACCCAAGCCTTCAGACCTGCACGGTCGTAAGCAGCACCGGTCGGGTTGTTCGGGGAGCACAGATAGATGATGTCAGCCTTGACGGACGGATCCGGCAGCGGCAGGAAGCCGTTGGACTCGTTGGCGTTCATGTAAGCGATCTTGCGGCCGCCCATCACGTTGGTGTCCACATATACCGGATATACCGGATCCGGAACCAGAACAGTGTTGTCCTTGTCGAACAGATCCAGAATGTTGCCGACATCAGACTTTGCGCCGTCGGATACGAAAATCTCATCCAGCTCCAGCTTGGTGTCGCGCATACCGTAGTATGCCTGAATGGATTCCTTTAGGAAATCATAACCCTGCTCCGGACCATAGCCGCGGAAGGTCTCCTGCTTGCTCTGCTCATCGACAGCTGCGTGCATAGCGTCGATAGCAACCTGCGGCAGCGGCAGAGTGACATCGCCGATGCCCAGACGGATAACCTTCTTGTCCGGATGTGCTGCGGTGTAGTCCGCAACCTTCTTCGCAACAGTGGAGAACAGATAGCTCTGCGCAATGTTGGAGAAATTATGATTCATTTTCATGTGTTTCAAAACTCCTTTTCTTTGATGCTGCAATAAATGCCTTGAACAGCGGGTGAGCGCGGTTCGGGCGAGACTTGAATTCCGGATGGAACTGTACGCCGACATAGAACGGATGCTCTGGAATCTCCACCGTTTCAACGAGCTCGCCGGACGGGGAAGTACCGGAGATAATCATGCCGGCATCTTCAATTTCAGCACGGAATGCATTGTTAAATTCGTAGCGGTGACGATGGCGTTCGGAAATCTGTTCCTGCTGATACGCTTCTGCCATCTTGGTGCCCGGACGAATTTGACACGGATAAGCGCCCAGACGCATGGTGCCGCCCTTCTTGGAAACGCCATGCTGGCTTTCCATCAGGTCAATGACGCGGTGCTGGCTTTCCGGAGCAAATTCGCCGGAATCGGCATCGGCGTAGCCGAGTACATTGCGGGCGTAAGAGATAACAGCGATCTGCATACCCAGACAAATGCCAAAGTACGGAATGTTGCGGACACGGCAGAAGTTTGCTGCACAAATCATGCCTTCGATGCCGCGGTGGCCAAAGCCGCCCGGCAGAATGACGCCGTCACAGCCGGATAACAGCTTGTCTACGGTCGAATCGTTGATTTCTTCGGAATCAACCCAATCAATATTGACTTCGACACCATTTTCAAAGCCGCCGTGCTGCAATGCTTCTGCCACAGACAGATAGGCATCGTGCAGACGAACGTATTTGCCAACCAGAGCAATCTTGACAGAGCCCTTGCGGCTGTCAATGCGGTCGATCATCTCGTACCATTCGCTCATGTCGCCCTTGCCGCAGCCCAGTGCCAGCTCGCGGCAGACAATGTCACAGAAGTGGCTCTGCTCCAGCATCAGCGGTGCCTGGTACAGAATCGGCATCGTGCGGTTTTCGATGACGCAGTCCGGCTGGACATTGCAGAACATCGAAATCTTATGACGAATATCGTCAGTGAGCGGCTGGTCAACACGGCAGACAATCATATCCGGCTGGATGCCCAGACCGCGCAGCTCCTTGACAGAGTGCTGGGTCGGCTTGGACTTCGGCTCATCAGAACCCGAGATAAACGGAACCAGCGTGACATGAATGAACAGGCAGTTGCGGCGACCGACTTCCGTCGAAACCTGACGAATGGCTTCAAGGAACGGCTGGGATTCAATATCGCCGGTGGTGCCGCCGATTTCCGTGATGACAACGTCGGCATTGGTCTTTTTGCCAACTGAGTAAATAAACGACTTGATCTCATCGGTAATGTGCGGGATAACCTGTACGGTTTCGCCCAGATAATCGCCGCGGCGTTCCTTGTTCAGGACATTCCAATAGACCTTACCGGTGGTCAGATTGGAATACTTGTTCAGATCTTCATCGATAAAACGCTCGTAATGGCCGAGATCCAGATCGGTTTCCGCACCGTCTTCGGTGACATACACTTCGCCGTGCTGGAACGGGCTCATCGTGCCCGGGTCAACGTTGATATACGGATCCAGCTTCTGTGCGGCGATCTTGAGACCGCGGGACTTGAGCAGGCGGCCGAGCGATGCCGCGGTGATGCCTTTGCCAAGGCCGGAAACAACGCCGCCGGTTACAAAGATATACTTTGTCATAATTCTATACTCCCTTCAAATACGGTAGTAGCAGGGCCGGTGAGGTATACTGCTTCATCCGTGTAGCGGATCTTCAAATCGCCGCCGATCAGATGAATCGTAATGTCCTCGCCCTTCGGGCAGTATCCGTTGAGTACCGAAGCGACTGCTGCCGCACAAGCGCCGGTGCCGCAGGCGAGTGTCTCGCCGCTGCCGCGTTCCCAAACACGCATTTGCAAGGTGTGGTCGTCAATCACGCGGATAAACTCCGTGTTGATGCGCTCCGGGAACATCTCGTGGTTCTCGAAGGACGGACCAATTTTCGGCAGATCAAGCGTATTGACGTCCTGATCTACAAAGACGATGCAGTGCGGGTTTCCCATCGACACGCAGGTGACGGCGTATTCTGTGCCATCTACTGTGAGCGGAACAGAAACAGCGGTGTCGCCTGTGTACTTGGTCGGGATTTCCGACGGCTTGAGGATGGCTTTGCCCATGTCCACGCGGACAGAGGTAATCTTGCCGTCTTCCTCGGTCATCTTCAAAATTTTGATGCCGCTGAGCGTTTCCAGTGTCATCTCCGGCTTGGAAATCAAGCCGTGCTCATACATATACTTGCCAATGCAGCGGGTTGCGTTGCCGCACATCTTTCCTTCGCTGCCGTCTGCGTTGAACATCCGCATTTTTGCGTCTGCCACATCGGACGGACAAATCAGGACGATGCCGTCGCCGCCGATACCAAAATGGCGGTCGGAAAGACGGATAGAGAGGGCTTCCGGATCTGCGACTTCCTGCTCAAAGCAGTTGAAATAGATGTAATCATTGCCGCAGCCGTGCATTTTCGTGAACTTCAACTTCATGCGTGTCATCCTCATCTCAAATCTAATTATGGAATTCCGCACATTTCGTGCGTCATGTACATTCAGATTTCATTATAACCCGATTATATCCGCATTGCAAGGGTGCATTGCGATAACTTTCAAAAGAAACCAGCGGCCCTGCTGGTAATTTGTCAATCAAATGAACGAATGATCTCCTCTGCGATGTCGCGTTTAGATTGTCGATAGTCCATCGCTTTTTTCTCGATGTACGAATGGGCTTCGTCCTCGCTCATGTGTTTTTCTGCAATGAGCAGGCATTTTGCCCGGCTGACAATGCGCAGATCCTCCAATCGCTGGCGCAGCTGGCGGTTTTCTTTTTGCAGCGCGTAAATGCGCTGACGGACAGAATTCACCAGATGCAGCGATTGATAAAACACAGCGCGGGAGATCGGTTTTGTCACGACGACCACGCCGTCTGGCTCCACGCGTTCGGAGACAGAGTTGGCGAGATCCGCCTTGACCAGCATCAGCACACCGGATAGGGTGTTCTGACAGGCATACGATGCAAATTCATGACCAAATTCATCGGTCAAAGGCGCATTGATGATGATGAGATCCACATTGTTTTCAATGAGCCTGCGTCGAGCTTCGTTGCAGGAGGCGGCGGCAAGGATGCGCTCCGGATGCCAACCGCTGCTGTGAATCAGATCAATCAACATGTCCGCACTTTTTTTGGATGCGGTTACGAGTAAGACATTTTCCAATTCAGACACCTCCCTGTAACTGATATACGATACAATTTGCGGAGGATGTCATTAGTA
>NZ_JBNMHC010000049.1:0-9285 GCF_050872565.1 Butyricicoccus sp.
GGTATTTTGACCTGTATCTTGGCGGCATCTGCATCGAGAGATGCGGCAACGCTGGTACAGCAGGCATTTATGAACGACCGCTTCCGCGTGTATATCTCTCCGGATATTATCGGCGCGGAGCTGGGCGGATGTTTTAAAAACATCATCGCACTCGCCGCAGGCATCTGTGATGGCGTCGGCTTGGGCGATAACTCCAAGGCGGCTCTGATGACCCGCGGCCTGACTGAGATTGCCCGTCTGGGCACGGCATTGGGCGGCAGAAGTGAGACTTTTGCCGGTCTGTCCGGTATGGGCGACCTGATCGTCACCTGCACCTCGATGCATTCGAGAAACCGCCGTGCCGGTATCAAGATTGGTCAGGGCATGGATGTACAGCAGGCAATGAAGGAGATCGGCGCGGTTGTCGAGGGATATTATGCGACGGAAGCCGGGTATATGCTCGCGCAGAAGGTCGGCATTGAGATGCCGATTACCACGGCAATGTACGAGCTGCTGTATGAAAACAAGCCGGTGAAGGAATGCATCAAGCATCTGATGACCCGTCCGCGCAAGAGCGAGATCGAGGAAATCTGGAAGTAAGCAGAAAAAACAAACAGCGAGAGACAAAAAATCGTCTCTCGCTGTATTTTTTTGCAAAAATGGGCATGAAAAAAGCCCTCTATTTCCATAGAGAGCTTTATCAACCGTTTTATATCAATTAGATTGCGCGAGTAACCTTGCCGGAGCGGAGGCACCGAGAGCAAACATTGATATGGCACGGAGTGCCAGCAACGACAGCCTTAACGCGACGAACGTTCGGCTTCCAAGTACGGTTGGAACGTCTGTGAGAATGGGAAACCTTGATACCGAAGGTTACGCCCTTGCCGCAAACTTCACACTTTGCCATCTTTCCTGCACCTCCTTATCTGTAATCATTTGAGTAACGGATATTATAATATCATACGTTTCGCAAAATTGCAATAGCTATAGACAAAAAAATCCGTCGAGACAGAAAAAAGTCTGTGCTGGCTTGCATGTAATCGGGCAATCCGTTATAATAAAAGCAATATTGTTACTGTTCATACAGGAAAAATCCAGAACAAGGGGGCTGCTAGTCATGCAACTGAAAGAATTCAGCGTTACGCTGGGGCAGTTAATCACAGAATTCCAGTTTGAATTGATTTATGGACCGGAAGGATTCGAGAAAATAGAAATCACAACCGATGATGTCAATCGTCCGGGCTTGCAGCTCGCCGGTTTCTTTGATTATTTTGAACCGCAGCGCCTACAGATTATGGGCAAGGCGGAAAATGCCTATGTAGAACAGTTTGACGAGGCAAAGCGCATGGATATTTTTGAAAAGCTATGTGCTACCGGTATTCCGGCCGTCATTGTCACGAGAAATATCGAAGTGTTCCCGGAACTGATTGAGGCGGCAAAGAAGTATGACGTCGCTGTGCTCCGCACCAATGAGTTTACCTCGTCGGTTACCAGCGCGCTGGTGGCATCGCTGAAGGTATCGCTGGCACCGCGCATTACCCTGCACGGCGTACTGGTCGAGCTGTACGGCGAAGGCATCCTGATTCTGGGCGACAGCGGCGTTGGTAAGAGCGAGACCGCGATTGAGCTGGTCAAGCGCGGCCATCGTCTGATTGCGGATGATGCGGTGGAAATTAAGCGCGTATCCGATCGAACGCTGGTCGGTTGTGCACCGGAGATTATTCGTCACTTTATCGAGCTGCGCGGCATTGGTATTGTCGATGTGCGCCGTATCTTTGGTATGGGTGCCATTAAAGAGACCGAGCGTGTCGATATGATTATCAATCTGGAACAGTGGGTAGAGGGCAAGATGTATGACCGTCTTGGCATGGACAACCAGTACACGGATATTCTGGGTCTGCGCATCCCGTCCCTGACGATTCCGGTGCGTCCGGGTCGAAATCTTGCGGTTATCATTGAAGTTGCTGCCATGAACCATCGTCATAAGTCGATGGGCTATAACGCGGCAAAGGAACTCAATGAGCGCATGATGAAGTCCATGGGCATTCAGAATAATTCGTAATCCGAGCAAATGCAAAGCCGTCCGGCATAGGTGCCAAGCACACTGCCGAACGGCTTTTTTTGTTTTTGTTTGCGGACGTCAGACGTAGAACTCTTCAAAGTCATCCAGACGCAGACAGCCAACACGACCGCCGACATCCTTGTGTGCGGCGCCGCAGTCGATGTAGATGATGCCGCCGTCGTCGAGAATGTGACCGGCTTTGCCGCCGCGCAGCAAATACGTCGGGGTATGTCCGACGATCACCGTGCGGTCAGAGAAGTATTCCATGCCCGGTGTCGGATTCGCATTGAGGAAATCTGCCGGAGAATAGTCGTCCAGCGGCTGCTCCGGATCGAAACCTGTGATGCCGCTGTGTGTCAGCACGAATGAAACGCCGTCTGCCTCTGCTTCTTCGTACAGCGTCATCTCGCCGATGTAATCGAGAATTGCTTCTCTGCCTTCTTCGTCCAGAGAGAGATACTGAATCAGCGTGCGCTGACCGCCATCTGCCGCCCACTTGGACAGCTGAGCGCGCGCATCATCGTCCAGATAGTCCATGAAATTGTCGACGGTTGCTTCCGGCGGGAGAGACTGCACACTGCGGACGAAAGATAATTCGTGATTGCCGAGCGTTGGGAAGACATTAGGACGCTCCATCATGTCGTGCAGCAGACCAATCGGATCCGGACCGAGATCCACGCAGTCGCCCAGAACAAACATGGTGTCCTGATCGGAAAAATGAATGGTGTCTAATAGGGTCTGCCAATCTTCCAGACAGCCGTGCAGATCGCTCACTGTATAAATCATAAACGAAAACCTCCGAAATATTGCAAAAAAAATTCAGGTGTGTTTCTATTGTATGCGACTGCGAACAGAAAAACAAGAGGAGATTTGAAAATTTGAAAAAATGTGCGGTTCATGTTCCGATTTTGCGCCGTGCATGATATAATAAAAATGTATGAAAAGTATTGAGAAATCATGTATTTCGAGATTAAAGGAATGAAGTGTTTTTTATGATAGAAGAATTTAAGTCAAAATTGGAGTGCCCGGCAGATGAGCTGGCATTTTATACCAAGGAGCCGATGAATCGGCATACCTCGTTCCGCATCGGCGGACCGGCAGATCTGCTGGTTATGCCAAAGACCGAACGCGCCGTTTGCAGTGCCGTCAAGGCGGCAAAACAGGCGCAGCTGCCACTCACCGTACTTGGCAACGGCTCGAATGTTCTGGTGCGTGATGAGGGTATCCGCGGCGTTGTGCTGTGCATCGGCACGGAGTACGGAGATATACGCACCGAGGGAACGACAATACAGGCACAGACCGGTGCACTGCTGTCTGTTCTGGCAAGTGAGGCACTGAAAAATCAGCTGACCGGTCTGGAATTTGCAGGAGGCATTCCTGGCTCTTTGGGCGGCGCGCTGTTTATGGATGCCGGTGCGTATGGCGGACAGATGGCGGATGTCGTGGTTTCTTCGCGCTATTATGACGCACAGACCGACACCATCGGTACACTGACTGGGGAAGAACACGCTTTTGGCTATCGTACCAGCGCATATAAAGATCATCCGCAGTGGGTGGCATTGTCTGCACAGCTGCAGCTGCAAACCGGAGATCCGGCGGAAATTAAGGCAAAGATGGATGACTTTTCTCAGCGCAGACGGGATAAGCAGCCGCTCAATTATCCGAGCGCAGGAAGCACATTTAAGCGTCCGGAGGGATATTTTGCCGGTAAACTGATTCAGGATGCCGGTCTGATGGGATATACCGTCGGCGGCGCGCAGGTGTCCGAGAAGCACGCCGGTTTTGTTATCAATCGCGGCGGCGCAACCTGTTCGGATGTTCTTGCGCTCATTGACCATGTGCGGGAAGAAGTGCTGCGTCAGTTCGGCGTAGAACTGGAGCCGGAAGTCAGACTGCTGTAAGACATCAATCAAGGGAAAGGACTGCAAGAGCATGAACTTTTATATCATTTCCGGTATGTCCGGATCGGGAAAATCAAGAGCAATGGCGACTCTGGAAGATCTGGGCTATTACTGCGTGGACAATATGCCGGTGGCACTGATTCCGGCATTTGCTGAAATCTGTATGGCGGCAACCGGCGGAAAATATGAACGCGTGGCGTTGGCTGTCGATGTGCGTGCCGGAAAGGATATTGTGCACTTGCAGGCAGCCTGCGATCGAATCAAGGACATCGGATGCGAGTACAAGATTATCTATTTGGATACGGCAACGCCGATTCTCATCAACCGCTATAAGGCGACGCGCCGCAAGCATCCGCTCATGGTAGACGGTGTGACGATGGTAGACGCCATTGAGCGCGAGCGCGAACTGCTGTCTTCCGTGCGGATGCGGGCGGATTTTGTTGTGGATACGACGAGACTGGAAGTTTCCCAGCTGCGAGAGACCATTATTTCGCTGGTGACCGGCAAAAAAGAAGGCGGATTGCTGCGTGTCAATGTCGTTTCGTTCGGCTTTAAGTACGGCATACCGGCGGATGCAGATCTGGTGTTTGACGTGCGCTTTTTGCCGAATCCGTACTATGAGATCAGTTTGCGCGAAAAAACGGGACAGGATCCGCGCGTCAGGAACTATGTGTTCTGCGACGGCACCGCGGATCGGTATTTGGATTATCTGTTCCCGCTGCTCGATTTCCTGATTCCGCAGTATACCAAAGAGGGTAAAGCTGTGCTCACCATCGGCATCGGCTGCACAGGCGGGCGGCATCGCTCGGTTGCGATTGCAGAGGCCGTGAATAAACACTTGCTGGACAACAAGGTGATGACCACAGCCACGCATCGAGATAGTCAGAAGGGGTAAAAAATGGCGAGACCATTTTATCAAAAGCTGTATCTTCGCACGCTGCGCACTGCAAGAAAATTTGGCCTGCGCAAGCGGCAAAATCAGCAAAGTATTCGTTCCGCACGCAGTTTGGGACCGCGCATTGTCGTCATTGGCGGCGGCACCGGTCTTTCTACCATGCTGCGCGGACTCAAAACATATACAGAAAATATTACAGCCATTGTGTCGGTCTCCGATGACGGCGGCGGCAGCGGCGTGCTGAGAGAAGATCTCGGTATGCTGCCGCCGGGCGATATTCGCAACTGCATTACCGCACTCGCCAATACCGAGCCGACCATGATGGAACTGATGAATTATCGGTTTCCGGAGGGCATCAATAAGGGACAGTCGTTTGGCAATTTGTTCCTTGCCGCCCTCAATGGCATCACGGGATCGTTTGAAGAAGCGGTGACGCGCATGAACGAAGTACTTGCTGTCACCGGTAAAGTACTTCCTGTGACCAATGCCAATGTGAATTTGGTGGCGGATTTTGAAAACGGCGCCAGTGTTGTCGGTGAGTCCAAGATTGCTGCCAAGAAAAAGCAGCAGAATTGTCGGATTCACAAGGTGCGGCTGGAGCCGGAGCACCCCAAAGCTCTGCCGCACGCGATTGACGCGATTTTGTCGGCAGATATGATTATTCTGGGACCGGGCAGCCTGTATACCAGCATCATTCCGAATCTGCTGGTGGACGGTATTGTGCAGGCATTGGAACAGAGCAAGGCACCAAAAATTTATGTGCTCAATATTATGACGCAGGACGGTGAAACCGAAGGCTATACAGCGTTCGATCATCTCCATGCGCTGTTGCAGCACAGTGCGCCGCATCTGGTTGATGCGTGTATTTATAACACCGCACCGGTACCGGATCTGATTCAGGCGCGATATAAGACCGAGGATGCGGAGCCGGTGGAAATAGATATGCAGCGGTTCCGAGAAGCGGGCGTCGAGATGTACGGATTCCCTCTCATTGCGGGCGGCAGCCAGCTGGCGCGGCATGACCCAGCTTTGCTGGCACAGGCGGTTGTCAATGTATTTGGCCGCTGCTGCGTGCGCGAAGGCATTTATGGTGCATACGATATGCTGGCACGAGAAACGGAACCGGGAAAGATTTAAGGAGGATTACGCATGTCGTTTTCAGCGCAGACGAAAACAGAATTGTGCGCGATTCCTGTCAGTCGGGAGTGCTGCGCGGTGGCAGAGGCCTATGGCTTGCTGCTGTTTGCGCACACGTTCTCGCATACGGAAATTTCTGTCGTGACGGCGAATGAGGCGCTGGCAAAGCGCGTGCCGCCGCTGCTGACCCGTGCGTTCAGCGCGTCGGTACAGTCGCAGGAAAAAGGCGCTGGCGGACGAGTAACGCTGAAAATTACCGAGGAAAAGCAGCTCAAGCGCATTTTTGCCAAGCTCGGATACGATTGGCAGTATCATATGACCTATCACCTCAATCGCAATATCATCGAAGAAGATTGCTGCCGCGCGGCATTTCTGCGCGGTGTTTTTCTCGCGGCGGGAACCATTGCAGGGCCGGATAAAAAGATTCATCTGGAACTGGCAACCTCTCATCATGCACTCAGCCGAGAGGTGATGAGCTTGCTGTTAGATATGAATTTTAATCCGAAATTTGCCATGCGCAAGACGGTTTCTTTGCTGTATTGGAAGGATGAAGCGGGAGCAGAAGACTTCCTGACGCTGATCGGCGCGCAGCACGCCGCGATGGAACTCATGCAGGCAAAAGTGGAAAAACAGCTGCGCAATAAAGTAAACCGCCGGGTCAATTGCGAAACCGCCAATGTCATCAAGGCGTCTAATGCGGCGGCAGAACAGATTGCCGTCATTCATCAGGCGCTGAATAAGGGCGGATGGGAGATTTTCCCCGATGCGATGCATGAAACCATTCGCCTGCGGTTAGATCATCCAGAGATGAGTTTGACGGAATTGGCAGCACAATCACAGCCGCCGCTGTCTAAGCCGGGCATGAGCCATCGGCTCAAACGCATTGTGGCATTGGCAAAGGCGGCAGTACAGGAGGAACATACATGAGCTTTGCACATTTACATGTACATACAGAATTCAGCTTGCTGGACGGCGCCTGCCGGATCGGCAATATGATGGAGCATGTGAAGGAGCTCGGACAAGACGCCATTGCCATTACCGATCACGGTGTGATGTATGGCGTCATTGATTTTTACCGGGCGGCGAAAGCGGCAGGCATTAAGCCGGTGATTGGCTGTGAGGTGTATGTCGCCCGCCGGACACGGTTTGATAAAGATCATCAGCTGGACAGCAATCCCTATCATTTGATTTTGCTGTGCAAAAACGAAGAGGGATACCGCAATCTGATTCACATGGTCAGCTTGTCGTTCTCTGAGGGCTTTTATAATAAGCCGCGCATTGATTGGGAGCTGCTCAAACAGTATCACAGCGGTTTGATTGCCATGTCCGCGTGTCTGGCGGGTGAGGTGGCATCGAAAATCTTGCAGCAAAACTATGAGGGAGCCAAACAGACGGCACTGAACTATCGAGAAGTCTTTGGCGAAGATTATTATCTGGAGATTCAGGATCATCATCTGACAGAGGATGACGATGTGTGCCGCGGTGTCATTCGCATTGCAGAAGAGACAGGTATTCCGCTCGTGGCAACCAATGACGCACACTATACGCGCAAAGAGGACGCGCATATGCAGGACGTTCTCATGTGCATTCAGACCGGCAAGACAGTCGATGATATTGACCGAATGCGGTTTGAAACAGAAGAATTTTATCTGAAATCCGAAGAGGAAATGGCATCGTTGTTTCCCAATCATCCGGAAGCGATTACCAATACCATGGAAATCGTCGATAAATGCAATCTGGACTTTACATTTGGACAGTATCATTTGCCATCGTTTGATGTGCCGGACGGCTATACAGCGGAAGAATATCTGCACAAGCTGTGTATGGAAGGCTTTGACCGACGCTATGACCCCAACGATACGGAAAAACGCGAGCGTTTACAGTATGAGCTGGATATGATTCAGCGCATGGGCTTTGTCGATTATTTCTTGATTGTATGGGATTTTATTCACTACGCCAAGACGCACGGCATTCCGGTTGGCCCGGGCAGAGGCTCGGCGGCAGGCTCTATGGTTGCCTACTGTCTGGATATTACGACACTCGACCCGATTCAGTATTCGCTGTATTTTGAACGATTTTTGAATCCGGAGCGCGTCAGTATGCCGGATATTGACGTCGATTTCTGTTATGAACGTCGTCAGGAAGTCATTGATTACGTCACGCGGAAATATGGTGCAGATCATGTCGCGCAGATCGTGACATTCGGCACGATGGCGGCGCGCAATGCCATCCGTGATGTCGGCCGTGCACTAAACATTCCATACGGTGATGTCGATGTGGTGGCAAAGCTCATCCCGACAGAGCTGCACATTACCATTGAAAAAGCACTGGCGGCATCCGAACAGCTGCGGCAGATGTATGAGAACAATGAGACGGTACACAGGCTCATTGATACGGCGCGCAGCTTGGAGGGAATGCCGCGTCATGCGTCCACACACGCAGCCGGTGTTGTCATTACCAATGAACCGGTCGATCATTATGTGCCGCTTGCCGCCAATGACGGCAATATGGTCACGCAGTTTATTATGACCACGCTGGAAGAGCTGGGCTTGCTCAAAATGGACTTTTTGGGTCTGCGAAATCTGACCGTGCTTTCCGATGCGGAAAAAATGGTGCAGCGGGATCATCCGGATTTTCATCTCGATGCCATTTCTTTGGATGATGATGAGACCTATGCCATGCTGGCGCAGGGCAAGACAGCCGGTGTGTTCCAGCTCGAAAGTGCGGGCATTACCAATGTCGTTACGGGACTCAAGCCACATTCGATAGAAGATATTACCGCCGTTGTTGCGCTGTATCGACCGGGTCCGATGCAGTCAATTCCGCGCTATATCGCGTGCAAACACGACCCGTCACAGGTCAAATATAAGCATCCGCTGTTAAAAGATATTCTGGACGTCACCTATGGCTGCATGGTCTATCAGGAACAGGTCATGGAAGTGTTCCGCGTGCTGGCGGGATACTCGCTCGGCAAGGCAGATATGGTGCGCCGCGCGATGTCCAAGAAAAAAATGAAGGAACTCGCAAAGGAACGCACCAATTTTATTTACGGCAATGAAGAGCTGGGCATTGACGGCGCCATCAAGCGCGGTGTCGATGAGCAGACGGCAGAATCGATTTTCGATGAGATTATGGACTTCGCCAATTATGCCTTTAATAAAGCACATGCGGTTTGCTATGCTGTGGTGTCGTATCAGACGGCATATATGAAATGCCATTATCCGCAGGAGTATATGGCGGCACTGCTGACCAGTGTACTGGAAAATTCTCCAAAAGTATCGGAATATATCGGTGCGGCACGGGCGATGGGA
>NZ_JBNMHC010000050.1:0-9199 GCF_050872565.1 Butyricicoccus sp.
AGAAAAAAGAAAAAAGAAGCGACAGATTGTACAAAGATGCACGGGACAAAAAATCAAAACCATGTGAGCAAAAATAAAAATAGAAGAACGAAAATACCAAATAATACAAAGAAATGACGATAATTTACCATGAAAGACAGACGAAAAAGAAACGAGAAAAAATGGAAAGAAAGTCGAGCAATATATTATATGTTGGTGTTGCACAAAAAAGCTGTAAAAAACTTATGAGGATTGCATGAAAAACTCGTGTTTGGTCAAAATCAACAAATAAATACTTGCAATTGTAACATTTGGGTGCTATTCTTAATACATCAAAAGTCGAGAGCGTCATCCCAAACGCAAAAGACAGAAAAGAAGAGGAGAGAAACTATGAAACTGAAGAAAATGATGGCAGTCCTCCTGGCTGGCGCAACTTGCGCAGGCATGATGGCAGGCTGCGGATCGTCTGGCGGCGAGTCCAAGGCTTCTGGCGGTTCCGGTGAAAATGGTACCATGACATTGATTATGTCTACTCGTGATGAGTTCCTGTCCACCCTGGAATCTGCGGCTATGTCCGCAGCAGAAGAAGCTGGTGTCACCCTGACTTCTCAGGACGCACAGAACGACTCTGCCAAGCAGATTCAGTACATCGAGACCGCAGTAAACGGCGGCGACGAAGCTGTTATCGTGAACCCGGTAGACTCCGATGCAGCACAGTCCCTCGTAGATGCAGCTGGCGACACACCGCTGGTATTCGTAAACCGTCCGCCGTCTGATATGGAAGTTCTCGCAGCAAAGAACGTTGGTTTCTGTGGTTCCAACGAGGATACTTCTGGTTACTTCCAGGGCGAGTATCTGGCTGACTACTTCAAGAAGCAGGGCAAGACCGAAATCAAGTACATTCTGCTTCAGGGCGAGCTGGGTCAGGTTTCCCAGATCAAGCGCTGCGCAGGCGTTCTGAAGGCACTGGAAGACGAAGGCATCAAGGCAACTTCTGTTGTCGATCTGGCTGGTAAGTATGACCGCGCAGAGGCTATGAACAAGATCAGCCCGGTTCTGACTTCCGGACAGGAATTTGACTGCATCATTTCCAATAACGACGCAATGGCTCTCGGCGCAATCGAGGCTTGTGAAGCAGCTGGCGTTGATCCGACATCCTTCCCGATTGTTGGTATCGACTGCACCAAGGACGGCGCAGCAGCTGTTCAGGCTGGCAAGCTGGCAATGACCGTTTACCAGAATCCGCTGGGACAGGGCAAGGGCTGCATCGAAGCTGCTCTGAACCTCGTCAACGGCAAGGCTGCTAACGACGGCACTTCGTTCACCAAGGACGACACAGGCAAGGATTACAGCGATTCCATCGTTTGGATCCCGTTTGAGCCGGTAACCAAGGACAACGTAGCAGATTATCTCTAATTTGCAGGAAAAACGGTTATTTTTGAGAGAGAAGGATAACCGCAAAGTATCGAGTTGAGACGTTGGGGGCGTCGGACATGGTCTGACGCCCTCATTTAAGAAGTGAGAAGGTAGGAAAGGCAGGGTGAACACAAACGTGAGTGAGTATATCCTCGAAATGCACGACATTGTCAAGGAATTTCCGGGCGTAAGAGCTCTGAAAGGCGTACAGCTGAACGTTCGCCCAGGTACCGTACATACCCTGATGGGTGAGAACGGTGCAGGCAAATCGACACTGATGAAGTGTTTGATCGGCATTCAGCCGTGCACCTCTGGCAAGATTATCTTCGATGGCAAGGAAGTAGAATTTAAGAGCCCGCTGCAAGCGATGAATGCGGGCATTACCATGATCCATCAGGAACTTTCTCCGGTACCGGATCGTACCGTGTGCGAGAACCTGTGGCTCGGCCGCTTCCCGATGAAGAACAAGCTGATGTGTGACCACAAGCGGGCACGCAAGGAAGCGAAAGAACTGTTTGAAAAGTGGAATCTGGCGCTGAATCCGGACGATATGATGAGAGATCTGACGGTTGCTCAGCAGCAGATGGTAGAAATTGCAAAGGCAGTATCCTATGATACCAAGGTCGTAATCATGGACGAGCCGACCTCCGCTCTGACTGAGACGGAAGTAGAGCATCTGTTCGATATTATCGCGGACCTGAAGTCCAAGAACGTTGCAATTATCTACATTTCTCATAAGATGGAAGAAATCTTCCGCATCAGTGATGACATCAGCGTATTCCGTGACGGTGAGTACATCGGCACAGACCGCGCAGAAAACCTCAACGTAGACAAGGTTGTAGAGATGATGGTAGGCCGTCAGGTTGGCAACATGTTCCCGAAGGTTGACTGCGAAATCGGTGATGTTATTCTGGAGGTTAAGGATCTGGCATCCGGCAAGTCGTTTGAGCACGTAAGTTTCCAGGTACACCGCGGCGAAATCTTCGGATTTGCGGGTCTGGTAGGTGCAGGACGTACCGAGGTCGTAGAGACCATCTTCGGTATGCGTAAAAAGACCGCTGGTCAGATTTTCCTCAATGGCAAGGAAGTTAACATTAAGAGCCCGGAGGATGCAATTGCAAACTCGATTGGTCTTCTGACCGAAGATCGCCGCGGCAATGGTATCTTTGGACTGCTTGATATTACAGAAAATACTGTTATGGCATCCCTGAAAAATTATGGTTTCCCCCAGAATCATAAGAAGATGGAAGAGGATGCAATCAAATGGAATCAGGCAATGCGCACCAAGACGCCGTCGATGCGTCAGCGCATTATGAACCTGTCCGGTGGCAACCAGCAGAAGGTGCTTTTGGCACGTTGGCTGCTGCTGAATCCGGACATCCTGATTGTCGACGAGCCAACTCGTGGTATCGATGTCGGCGCAAAATCTGAAATCCATTCGATTATTACACAGCTGGCAGGCGAAGGTAAGGCAATCATCATGATTTCCTCCGAGCTTCCGGAAGTATCCGGCATGGCTGACCGTATTCTGGTTATGTATGAGGGTCACATGATGGGCATCATCGACCGTAACCGTGACGGCGGCGATCCGTTTGATTCACAGGAACTGCTGACCTATGCACACGGCGAAAAGAACGACTTCGCCACTGCCAAGTAAAAGAAAGGGGAGACTCTCATAATGGAAGCAACAAAAAAGGGCTTTGATTTCAAAAAATTCATGTCAGACAACGCCATGTGGTTTGTTCTGATTATTCTGGCAATTGCTCTGACCGCGGTTCGTCCGAAGTTTATGACGGTCGGCAACCTGACCACGCTGATTTCTTCTGAGTCCGTGAAGGGCATCATTACCTGCGGCGTTTGCTGGTGCATCCTGTCCGCTGGTATCGATCTGGGTCCTGGTGCTGTAGCTGCTCTGTCCGCTGTAGTATCCGCATCCCTCGCACAGCAGGCTGATCTGCCGACTCGTCTGATTAGCGTACATCTGCCGGCAGTTGTTTGTATCATCGTTGCTATGATTATCGGCGCAATCGTTGGTATTATCTGTGGCTGGCTGGTTGCTTGCACACATATCCATCCGTTTATCGCGACGTTGGGTTCACAGCTTATCTGTCGAGCTTTGGCTAAGATGTACTCCAATAAGCCGGTATCCAATCTGGATCAGAGCTTCCGTAACTTCGCCGTTTATAAGGTCGCCGGAGTTCCAATGGTTGTATTTATCTTCTTAATTGTATTTATCATTTCGTGGTTTATGATGACCCAGTGCCGCTTCGGTAAGAACATCTTCGCTATCGGCGGCAACCGTCAGGCAGCTCGCGTAGCTGGTATCAATGTAGAGAAGAACCTGATTCTCACTTATATGTGGTGCGGTCTTCTGTCTGGTCTGGCTGGCGCAATGCTGGCAGCACGTACCGGTTCTGCTGACCCGTCTACCAACGGCTTGCAGTACGAGTTCGATGCTATCGCAGCAGCTACCATCGGTGGTACTTCTCAGACAGGCGGTATCTGCCGTATGTCCGGTGTACTGTCCGGTATCCTGATTCTCGGTATCATCAATAACGGCCTCGTTCTTCTGGGTGTTAACGATAACCTGACACAGGTAATCAAGGGCTTGATTATCGTTGTATCGGTAGTTGTTGATATGAGAAAGAACGCAGTTCGCCCGTAATTTTTGATTCAACACAACATAGACTCTCATTCTCTTGTACACAGGGAGGCTGCAGATTCGTCTGCAGCCTCTTTGGTATTTGTGTATAGAAAAAGCGCGTGTATCCGAAGATACACGCGCTTGTCTGTTTTTTTATGAGAAAGATTAACCGGCAACAGCAGCCTTCAGTGCGTCAACACGGTCGGTCTTCTCCCAAGTAACGCCCAGATCGGTGCGTCCCATATGGCCGTAAGCAGCGAGCTGACGGTAAATCGGACGGCGCAGATCCAGATCGCGGATGATAGCGGTCGGACGCAGATCGAATACCTGCTCAACAGCATCTTCCAGCTTGGAATCAGCAACGGTACCGGTGCCGAAGGTCTCTACACGGATGGATACAGGCTGTGCTACGCCGATAGCGTATGCAAGCTGTACCTGGCACTTGTCAGCCAGACCGGCAGCAACGATGTTCTTTGCGACATAGCGAGCAGCGTAAGCGGCAGAACGGTCAACCTTGGTCGGATCCTTGCCGGAGAATGCGCCGCCGCCGTGCGGTGCGGAGCCGCCGTATGTATCAACGATGATCTTACGGCCGGTCAGACCGGAGTCACCCTGCGGACCGCCGATAACAAAACGGCCGGTCGGATTGACGAAAATACGAGTATTTTCGTCGAACAGGTCAGCCGGCAGAGTCGGCTTGATAACCAGCTCAATCATATCCTTGCGGATCTGCTCCAGGGTAACTTCCGGATTGTGCTGGGTGGACAGAACAACGGTGTCGATGTGAATCGGCTTGTTGTTTTCGTCATACTCAACGGTAACCTGTGTCTTGCCGTCCGGACGCAGATAGTCAACAGTGCCAGCCTTGCGAACGTCGGTCAGCTTCTTTGCCATCTTCTGTGCCAGGGAAATCGGCAGCGGCATCAGCTCCGGTGTCTCGGTGCAAGCATAGCCGAACATCATGCCCTGATCGCCTGCGCCGTTGGTCAGGTCGAGAGCGGCGTCTTCCTTGGTTTCCAGTGCCTTGTCAACGCCCATAGCGATGTCAGCAGACTGCTTGTCAATGCTGGTGACAACAGCACAGGTGTCGCAGTCAAAACCAAACTTTGCGCGGTCGTAGCCGATCTCACGAACGGTTTCACGAGCGATGGTGCCGTAATCGACAACAGCGTTGGTGGTAATCTCGCCCATGATGGAGATGATGCCGGTGGTTACGGTCGTCTCACAAGCGACACGAGCGGTCGGATCCTTTGCGATGATTGCGTCCAGAATTGCATCAGAGATCTGGTCGCAGATTTTGTCCGGATGTCCTTCGGTAACGGACTCGGAAGTAAATAAGTTCTTTCCCATTGGGATACCTTCTTTCTATGAGATGTGTTTTGAATTAACGAATAAAAAAGCGCTTCTGCCGATTACACAGAGCGCCGAAATGATTCCCTCATCTTTCGATCTGGTAATACCGCCGGATTTGGCACCTTGCTATAGTAGGTTGCCGGGCTTCATAGGGCCGTTCCCTCCACCTCTCTTGATAAGGATATTTACTTGATGCAACTATCCTAATACTTTTTTGTCGGTCTGTCAAGGATAAAATTATATAAATTTCAAAGTTTCGCAAGAAAATACAGGAAATTTGGTTGAAAGAATGCGCGCGGCATGGTATGATTTTTAATAGCAAGAGTTATTTTGTGTTACGTTGTTCGGGACGCAAGACAGGAGTGAAGTCGAATGGATATTTCAACAATTTATAAGCAGCCAGAGGACGTTGTAGCGGTTTCTTCCTCTTCCGGTTCGATTACCTATGGAGAGCTGTATCGCAGATCGGAAAATCTGGCAAAGCATATTGTCGCATCTGGCACAAAGCGTGTTATTGTATATGGTCATAAGGAATACAGCATGATATTGGCCTATGTAGCCTGTCTTCGCGCGGGTGTGCCGTATATTCCGGTCAGCCCGCAGCAGCCGGTCGGCCGCCGCAAAGCGATTGCTTCGCAGGCAAATGCCGGTTTGATTTTGTGTGCTGTTGGCCGCGGCTTTGCCGGTGCAGGTTCGGCGCTCTCCTTAAATATTATGGCAGCATCGGATCAGCCGCCGGAGGAAGAGGTACAGCTGCCGGATACGTATTCGGATGACCAGCTTGCCTATATTACGTTTACATCCGGCAGCACGGGCAATCCAAAGGGCGTGCAGGCGACACGCGGCAATTTGAACAACTATATTGATTGGATGGACAAGACGATTCCGCTCAAGCCGGAAGAAGAAGGAACCGTTTTGAATCTGGCAATGTTCTCTATTGATTTGTCGCTGACAGATATTTATTATGCGCTGACGCACGGCAGAACGCTGGTAACGACCAACTCAGAGGTTCAGCAGCATCTGACCATGCTGTATCCGCATCTCGTCAAGTCCAACGCTGCGATGATGGTGCTTCCGCCGACGCTCGTTCATTTTATGATGCAGAGCGACAGCTTTGGCAGAAAGATGATGCCGAATCTGCGCGTGGTATATTTGTCTGGTGAGTCGCTGCATCCGGGCACGGTGCGCCACCTGCTCAAGTGCTTTGACGGGGATTTGACGGTTATCAACGGCTATGGTCCGACAGAGGCGACGTGCAATGTCTGCGCAGCACAGATCACCGATGATATGTGCGACGACAGACTGCCGGTTGGCATTGTCAAGGATGCCTGCACAACCATTCGTGTGATGAAGGGCAATGAGGATGTTCCGGTCGGCGAAGAGGGAGAAATCGTCCTGATTGGCAAGAGTGTCACCGGTGGATATACCAATGATGACGAGGGTGGATTCTGCACGATTGACGGACAGCCTGCCTTCCGCACCGGTGATATTGGTTTTGTCACAGAAGAAGGAAAGCTGTATTGGAGCTATCGCAAGAACGGCATGATTAAGGTGCGCGGCGTGCGCATTGAGCCGGGCGATGTCGAAAATCATATGGTGCGCATTCACGGCGTCACCGGCTGCGGCGTTGTCGAACGGTATGGTCACTTGGTTGCCTATGTCACTGTCAGCCATGAGATGACACCGGGACAGATCCGTGCGGCTGCGCGTCCGCATTTGCCGACGCACATGATTCCAGGCATTGTCCGCATTGTAGATTCTCTTCCGATGACGGAAAACGGCAAGCTGGATCGCGATCAGCTGGAGTAATGCAAATCAAAAGCGTCGGCGATGAAAATCGTCGGCGTTTTTGATTGTGCAAATAGTTCTCAATGCCGAGAGTGCGGTGTTATAATTTTGTAAAAGAATCAGAAAATATAGGGAACTGCTGGCAGAAATGTTGACTATTTTTTTGAAAATGAGTAATATGGTACTAATAGTTTTTAATTCATGTGAGTCACATAGCTCTGCTGTGCTGACAGAGCGAGAAGAAAAAAGGTTATTTATTGTATGAATGTGTATTTAGGTATTGACATCGGTTCAACAACCGTAAAACTCGTGGCGGCCGGCGTAAATGATGCGACTGGACGCCTTGAAATTTTGTATCGGAAATATGAGCGTCACTTTTCTAAGGTGCGCGAAAAAGCCTGCGAAATGCTGCGTGACGCGAAGCAGGTGATTGGTGAGGCAAATATCTGTGTGGCAATTACCGGCTCGGCTGGTCTCGGTGTGGCAAAGGCAAGTGGTGTGGACTTCGTACAGGAAGTTTTTGCGACGAGAAAGTGCGTCGGAACCTTTGTGCCGAAGGCAGATGTTGTCATTGAGCTGGGCGGCGAAGATGCGAAGATTGTGTTCCTGACCGGACAGCTGGAGGAACGAATGAATGGCTCCTGTGCCGGTGGTACGGGTGCTTTTATTGACCAGATGGCTGTCCTGCTCGATGTACAGCCGAATGAGCTGGACGCTCTGTCTTTGAAAGCAGAGCGCATTTACACGATTGCATCGCGCTGCGGCGTGTTTGCGAAGAGTGATATTCAGCCGCTGCTCAATGAGGGCGCACGCAAGGAAGATGTGGCAGCGTCTATTTTCCAGGCAGTTGTCAATCAGACGGTTGCCGGTCTGGCACAGGGTCGTGAGATCGAAGGCGATGTTGTTTTCCTCGGCGGCCCGCTGTTCTTCTTTAAGGGCTTACAGAAGCGCTTTCAGGAGACCTTGAAGCTGTCTGATGAGCACGCTCATTTTCCGGAGCTGGCACCGTATGCGATTGCTGCCGGTGCGGCGGTTTATGCAAAGGATACTTCGGAGAAGACGTATACCTATGAGGAACTGCTGGACACGTTGGAAAAGACGGCAAACATCCGCGTCAAGACGGCAACACTGGATCCGCTGTTCCACGGAGAGGAAGAATATACCGAGTTCCGCCGCCGACATAATTCGCATGATATTATGCGGGAAAATGTCACGATGTACAGCGGCAAGGCGTATCTGGGCATCGACTGCGGCTCAACAACGACAAAGCTTGTCTTGATTGGCGAAGACCATCAGATTCTGTTTAATTATTACAGCCCGAATAAGGGCAATCCGGTCGATGTCGTCAGAGAACAGCTCATCAAGCTGTATGAATTGTGCGGAGACCGCATTCGCATTGCAGGCTCTGCCGTCACAGGCTACGGTGAAGCCCTGATTCTCAATGCGTTCGGTGTCGATCATGGTCTCGTCGAGACGATGGCGCACTTTAAAGCAGCGCGTCATTTCGAGCCGGATGTTGACTTTATCATTGATATTGGCGGTCAGGACATCAAGTGCTTTAAGATTGCCAACAACTGTATCGATAATATTTCTCTGAATGAGGCATGTTCCTCTGGCTGCGGTTCGTTTATCGAGACATTTGCCCGTTCTATGGGATACAGCATAGAGGAATTCTGCCGCTTGGGTCTGTTTGCAGAGCATCCGATTGATCTCGGCTCTCGCTGCACCGTATTTATGAACTCGTCGGTCAAGCAGGCACAGAAAGACGGCGCAGGCATTGATGCAATTTCCGCTGGTCTGTCCGTCAGTGTTGTCAAAAATGCACTGTATAAGGTTATCCGCGCACATTCGCCGGATGACTTGGGCAAACATATTGTCGTACAGGGCGGTACCTTCCTTAACGATGCAATTCTGCGTTCGTTTGAGATGGAAATCGGCAGAAATGTTACCCGTCCGGTGATTTCAGGCTTGATGGGTGCCTATGGCGCGGCACTGCACGCGATGGCAAATGAAAAGGAA
>NZ_JBNMHC010000051.1:0-9175 GCF_050872565.1 Butyricicoccus sp.
AAATACCGGCGGAAATTCTCGATCTCGCGCAAATCCAATTTCGTCCATATGTGCCTTGTAGTTCAAGCCGATGCAGATAATCTTTTCCGGGTCAGAAACCGCCGGAGCAAACGAAACAGTACCGGCAATTGCAACCGGCTCCAGCTTCTGATACGCTTCCAAAACAGCCGCCTGATCTGCGCTGTCTAATATACCCCTTAACGTTGTTGGCAGCTGTGCGCCGCTCTTTGCTGCACTTGCCTGTGCATCTGCCAGCATTTCACCATGGCAGAATCCCAAACAAACATTGTGTGCTTCATCATAATACTGAAAGAACTTCATGTGTTTTCCTCACCGTTTTCTCTTATCTAAGATTGCTTTCTTCAAATAGGTCTGTGTCAACTGATTTTGCTCTTGCAGTCTCTGATTTTCTTTCTTCAAATAGGCAAGATATTCCCGCGCCAAACGCACGCCGCCGCGTACCTGCAAATCTTCATGTGCTTCCATTTCCGTCAGCCACTGGTCAAGCGAACTCTCTCGCAAGTCGCGATAGGTCGTGTCTTCTTTTTGCCACATAGCCAAGCCTCCTCTGTTCTCTCTCAAAATCGAGGTGTATATGTTTAGTATACCATTCATGGGAACAAAACGGTACTATTTTTAAAAAAGTCTTAAATTTTCTATGAATGTTCTCTTTTTCCAGATAATCTATGGTATGATATATAGGAAAATAATGCAAAATTTGACAGAAAGGAGCTGACATATGAAACTTACCTTAACTTGGCAGGAACGCCGTGCACTGTATCAATTGCTTCGTCCGTATTTAAAAAACGACAAAGTACAGCAGATGAATGCGTACATCCAGCACGGTTCCGTATCCACGTTACAGCACTGCAAATATGTAGCCGAAGTGAGCTGCTGGCTCAACAATCGATTTCATCTCGGTGCCAATCAAAAAGCGTTGATGATCGGCGCATTGCTGCATGATTTTTACCTATACGATTGGCATGTAGACGAAAACCACGAGCATCCCCTGCACGGCTTCAGCCATCCGGAAGCTGCCCGTAAAAACGCACAGCACTATTTCCGCATCGGCAAACAGACGCAGGATGTCATCCGCTGCCACATGTGGCCTTTGACATTGACACAGGTTCCGACATCTCGTGCTGCCATCATCGTATGTATCGCAGATAAATATTGTTCTTTATATGAAACGCTCTTTCTTCGCAAACGAAAGGAGCGCACACGCACATGATTATCAGCCGATATTTCGTCTGGTTTCTGGTCTACAGCTTTTTGGGCTGGTGCTTTGAAACCGTATACTGCACAGCAACACAGCGGCAATGGGCCAATCGCGGATTTTTATACGGCCCGATCTGTCCAATCTATGGCTTCGGTGCCATTGCAATTTCTATTGTGATTGACCTATTAGATTTCAATCATATTCCCACTCTCACTGTCTGGCAGGTATTTCTTATCTCTATGGTCGGCAGTGCGATCATGGAATATCTGACCTCTTGGGCATTGGAAAAATGGTTTCACGCGTACTGGTGGGATTACAGCAATCTGCCGTTGAACCTTAACGGCAGAATCTGTCTCCCCGCCTCGCTGTTATTTGGCTGCGCCGGTGTGTTCATCGTATTCAAGCTGTATCCGTTTATCAGCTCGCATACGACCAGCATCCCGCCGCTCGCCATGGAAGGCATCTCTTTGGCGTTGATGGCGTTATTTTCCGCCGATCTGGCTTTGACTCTGTCCGCTCTGACCCGTCTGGATGCTTTCATGAAGGAAGCCGAGGAAAATATCAACCAGCACATGGAGCTGTTTGTCTCCAATCTCACAGAAAAGCAGTTGGGCTTGAGCCAGCGCATTGCAGAAGAAAAGCAGCGGTTCTCTCGCCAGAATTTGGAACGCATGACTCGTTCGATCAACCCGGCACATCGCCGCGCGCTGTCTCGAATCAAGGGCTTCCGCCCCAATGTCCAGAAGCATCCGCGGGAATACTGGGATACGCTGTTGGAAATTTTGAAAAAACAAAAGAAAAACAAATAAGTAGAAGGTGTTTATTGTATGTATTGCAGAGAATGTGGAAAAAAGGTCGATCAATGGGTGAAATTTTGTCCCTACTGTGGTGCAGAGACCCATTTTCCCGAAGAAATAAAAAAAGAGGAGCAAGAAAAGAACAAGCAGTCTGAGCAAGAAGAAAAAGAGGAAAAAAAGCAAAAGCAGAAAAAGCGAAAAATCAAAATTTCTGTCAAGAAAGAGAAATCCGGCAGCGGTTCCTCTGCTGCGTACAGCGGCATCTCCTCTATCTGGCTGCTGATTTGTACCATTGTTCATGCGCTATTCGGCGTACAAGCGCTCATTCATGTCGCTTGGATTTCGGTTCTGCTCAGCCTTGGTTCGGCCGTCTGTTATTTCCTGCTGCGAAAGACCGGTAAATTTTTCTTGTTCTATGTTGCCTGTGCACTTGGTGTCGCCACGCTGGCTCGTTCCGGCGGCGAAATGCGTGCCACCTTTGGCATCGCCGCTTTGATTATCACGTATTTCCTGCTGCGCGGCAAGCTGAAGATCCCTTCCGGCAGTTCTTCATCCGGTAGAAAGCCGTTTTCCTCCGGAAGATCTTTTTCTATCCCCACCGGTTCTTCTATTTTTGGCAAAAGCGATTTAGGTCTGATTCAGATTGTAATTTCTCTGATTTGCGCCGCACTGATCTGCTTTTTCCTCTTCCAGAATTGGCTGGGACTCAACGTCGCTTCGGCAAGCGGCACATTCAGCTTAACCAGCATGTCCGCGCTGTCCTCTGACCTCAATTCTCTGGTCAGCTGGTTGATTCCGCAGAGCGACCCAGCCATTGTATCGCTGGTCATTCGTATTGCTCTGTTCGTGCTCTCCATCGTCGGCTACATCGTTGTCGCACTGGAAGCTCTGCATGTGGTTGCTCTGTTTATTCTGCGTCCACAAGCTCGCTTCTTCGGCCACATGGCAGCCGATCTCGCCCTGCTGATTGCCGTCATTTTCTTTGCCTGCTATATTGGCAGCAATGTCTATCTCATCACGCAGATGGGCGGTTCGTTCCAATCCGTCATTCGCACAGAACTAGCTCCTATCGTCGTATTCTTTGCCGCAATTGTACAAAGAATTATGACAGCTAGATAACGGTTTTTCTCCACACAAAGCACACATCCCCAGTCCAAGCCATTTCGGCTTAGTCTGGGGATGTTTTGTCACATGCTACAATTTACAAGCGGTTTAACCCAACTTGAAGGAATTGCAGTCGGTGCACTTCTTCTCGGTCGGATTCATCTCATGAGTGCCGATCTGTACACTGTCCAGAGAGCAGTAGTCCGAAGTGCTGCAATGGTTTGCGCACTGGTTGACGCTGCAGTGAATGCTCTTGTTTGCATGACATTTTTCCATGTTCATGTCCTCCTCTTTGTTGATTCGGTAGTAGCATTCCCTGCTGCGCGCATTTTATGCACCGGTATTTTGCGCTTGTGCTTTCTGCACTGCATAATCCTCTTGTACAAGATTTAAAAATTCCTGCCAACGGTTGGTTTCAATGATTGTTGAGGGACAAATCTTTCCAGAAAAGTCCTGATGCTTTTTGACGGCATCTATTGTCAAATGGTACTTGAGCAGCAAATATGCGGTCAGCTGGGCAGCGTTGCGCATGGTCTGGTCAAAATTTCCGCCTTGATTGACACACAGCTCAATGCCGATGCCATTCCGATTGCCGCCTTCTTTCCAGCTGCTGTCTCCCGCATGGTATCCCACTTCCTTGTCTGGCAGATGATGCCAAATTTCATGGTCATCCACCGTGTAATGCCAGCTTTTCTGTTCCTTCCAGCAGTTTTCCTGTAGATATTCGCTGTGTGCTTTTGCCGTCGCGTGAGCACCGGTATTGTCGGTCTCATGAATGACGATGTAATGAATCTCGCGTTTTCGTCCCGAACGCGCCTGTGAATCTTCTGGAATATATTGGGTATGTACCGAAATTCCTGCAATTCGTTCCGGTGTATCGGAAGATTGCTGTGTCGTCTGCTGCTGAGATGCACCGTACCATGCACAAGCCGCCACCGCAAGCAAAACAATCATCCATCGCAGGAATTTATTGGTTTTCTTTTTTCTCGCCAATCGAATCACCTCTATCTGTCAAGTATATGCGCCTGTTTGACGAAAAATCCCGTCCAGAATATTCTGGACAGGATTTGCAGCTTATCTTTCTTTTGTTTTTTTCTTCTTGCCAAACAGAGCAAACACGCCCTTCGGCTGTGTCTCCGGATACTGCTTGATGCGTGTCAGATAGAAAATAACAGCCAGAATCACAGATAGATAAAACGAAGCGTTCGGTCTGCGCAAAATGCCCGCTGTATTGTATGCGTTGGCAAGTGCCAACAGGAACGCCATACCATAGGCTCCTGCTTCCAGAGTGAAATACTTCTGGATATTGCGAACCAAGGCGATGACAATCAATACCGCAAAATAAGCAAGGAAAATCAGGAACAATGCCAAGCCGACTGCACCATACAGGAAATAAATGCCATGGAAATCATTCTCGACGTCATAGCTTTCTCCCTTATAATTCATGTGATCGCGCTCAATGCCAAACAGCTTGGAAGTCTCCGGCATTTCATCCATGAGCAGCTCACAGAAGATAATCTTTGTCTTGCGCGCCGCGGTCATCTGAGAGACATCATTAGAAAAATCACACTTTTTCATCACACGCTCTACACCAAAACGCTGTACCAGATCCGAGCGGTAATAGCAGTAAATCTGATTCATTGTATGCAGCAATTCCAGCGAAGAATTTCCCTTTTCTGCATCTTTCACTTCTTCTTTGGTAACTGTTGTACCGCGGTCTGCACTCATCGAGTTGAGTACGGTCTGCTTTTCTTCCATGAACTGCGAATATGTCTGCTGGTGCTGATACATCGGAGACTGTTTCACACCCAGCACGCAGACAACAGCTACAAGCAGCAGAATGCCGCAGCGAAGCTTTTTCACTTCTCCGCACAGGACAGCGACAAAAATCGTGCCGAATACCGAAACGAAAATCGCCATATACGCCAGTCGTGTACCAAGGAAATACAGCTGTGCGCACGACAGCACGGCTGTTGCCGCAAACAGCCAAGTTTTCTTTGACTGATACGCCATACAAATCAAGATCGGCGTCATCATGCTGACAATGGAAGCCTGTGAATTGGTCGTCGAAAACCAACCCAAAATACCCATCTGGTCATCGACATATGTATACGGATTGGTTCCTGTCACAACGCTGAGCACGACTACAGCCGTGATAATGACAAAGGATACCGCAAAACCAACGCCAACCCAACGATAGCTGTGTGTATCTGCCCGCAAAAACGTAATCAAGCACAGCGCAAAAATCGGAATCTGAATGACGCGAATATAGTTGGTCAAATCCGCAAACGGGCTGATATATCCCGCACGCGCACAGCTGACGGCATGACATACGAAAAATACTGCACAGATTGCCGCCAATGCCCAATAATATCGTTTTTTATCAGATAAGCAAAAGCCAATCAATGCCGTCAAAGCAAATACCAACATGCGAATCAGCAGCGTCGGCGTGGTGCTCATGCCCAGCTTATCCAGCCAGAAAGAACAAATATCCATCAGCGGCTGTACCGCAAACAAAAGTACGATGATGGCCGCGAGATGCTTTTTTAATTGTTCCCTCCAGCGTTCAAATATTGCTACCATAGTATAAGTCCTGTAAATCCTTTCCATTCCGTCCGCTGACGGAACTTTTTGTTGCATTTATCCCATATAGAACGCCACACATTATACCGTTTCATTCGACAAAAGTCAAGGTTTCGGCTGTGTCGGATACGTTCGTATTTTCACCAAATAATAAATCACTGCCAGCACGACCGAAAGATAGAAAGACGCATTGGGTCTGCGCAAAACGCCCGCCGTACAATAGACATGCAGCAGCAGCAGACACAGAGAAACACCAAACGCACCAGCTTCCCCTGTCATATATTTCTTGAAATCTTGTAGCAGAGCTCGCAAAATAAGAGCCGCAAAATATAGCAAAAATACAACAAATAACGCCAAGCCAACCATGCCGTACAGATAATAGATGCCATGCAGATCATTTTCTACATCGTAGTTTTCATCATTCCACGTCATGTCCGACAAATCCAAACCGAACAGTATCGCTGACTTTCCGGCATCTTCCATCAAAAATCGGCAATAGATCAATTTCATCTCTCGCCAGCCTGACAACCGCTCCGCATCGCTAGTATAGTCATACGCCTGCATCACGCGAGAGGCTCCAAATCGATCCACCAGTCCGCCCAAATGTTCTTCATATACCGGAAGCAGGCAGATCTCCGGCGATTTTTCTACCGTTGTGTGATGCAGTTTTTCCTGTTCTTCGATCATCGTATCGGCTTGCAGCTGTTTTTGCTGCACAATCTTCTGATGCGCTGCTTGATTTTTATACATCGGAGACAACGGAAACCCTACGCCGCACACAATTGCGCCAATTAAGAGGACAGCCACGGCTCGTTTATCCACCTTGCGGCTGAGCAGCATAACTAGTATCAATCCGATAGCACAAACAAATATAGCCAAGTATGACAGTCGAGTTGCAAATGCATACAGCACGGCAAAGCAAATGGCTGTGCTGGCAACAAACACGGACAGCTTTTTGCCGCGCAGTGCTTTCATCAAGATGACAGGAACCATTGCGGATAAAATTGCACTCTGGGAGTTGGCAAAATAAAACCATCCCAGTACGCCAATCTGCTTATTCGCATAGGTGTGCGGATCGGTTCCCGTCACTGTGCTGAGCAGTTCTACCAGTACAATCAAGCCAAAATTGATGACAAAGCCCCGCTCGATGGTCTGATAGCCTTCCTCGCCAGTCTCTCGCAAAAACGTGATAAAACACATCGTAAACAGCGGAATCTGCACGACGCGGATGTAATTGGTCAAATCATAAATCGGATTTTGCCAGCCCTCATATCCTGCGGACAAGCAAGCCCATCCATGCAGTACAGCAAAGATAAGCACAATGCCGCCAAATAACAAATATATTTTTTTGTGCTTGCTCAGGGCAAATCCCAAAGCTCCTGTTCCAAACAGGACAAAAAAGCGCAAAAGCAGAGAGACTGTATTGCTCACGCCGCATTCTGTCAGCCAAAATGACAAAACATCCATAACTGGCTGTATGATAAACAGGATCAGCATGAAGAGCGGCAAATACGCGTTTCGTCCTTGCTGTGCACTTCTTTGTTGTTTATCCACCATAGTTTTTGTTCCTTCCTATCAGGAGACTATTTTGCGCAAATTTCCCAGCAATTCTGCTGTCCGAAATCGAATTTCGCACGATGTTCCCGATTGATGAATGAAATTTCTTTCATCCTCTGTCAACGTTGTTTCTCCTTCTGCCGCATTGAAACACAGCGAAGGATACACGACACACCACCAATTGTGCCCGCGTGCCTCTCCAATGCGCAGCTGCAATCCATCGTACCATCCCGCCGGAAGCGAGAAGGTATCATACTGTCTCGTCGGATACCATTCACGCGCCAATCGTACTTTGACCAATTGTGTGCCGCCGCAGGAATAAATCTCTCGCTGTGCGGCATTCGTAATTTCCTGCATATGCGCCCGCAAAAGGTTTTTCATGTCTTGCTGGTCAGTCGCTTGCGCCTGCAAAGGCTGTACAACCGTAAGTACTCGATCACGCACCCGCAATTTGATGGCTTGATCTATGTCTGTATCCGAATTGGCGACGACACGCAGGCGAAACACCTGCTGTGAAAGCCTTTCCTGCTGCGTACCGCAAAAGGCCGCATAGCATACGACAAAAAACAGCGTCAGCGCAAGGGTAAGCTCCCATTTACGCCGCAAAGCACTTGTATTGCCCATGGTATTGACTCCTTCCAGATTTGTGATACTGGAAGTATAGCCGTTTTTATCCCTGTTTAATCTGACCAGCGCGGCAGAAATCCGTCAGAAATACTTCTTGATATGTCTGGGCGAGCAGCTGTTTTGCCTGTTCAGCTTGCTGTTTGTCGGCAAACAAGCCAAAGACAGTCGGCCCCGAACCGCTCATTATCGCATGGAGCGCTCCCTGCTCCTGCATCGTTCGGCAAATATCGTCAATCTCTGGATGCATCTGCGCGGTAATCGGCTGCATGACATTGTACAGCTGGCGGGAAACCGCCTGTAAATCGCCGCGGCGCAGTGCATCAAGCATCGCCGGTGTATCCGGACGCTTCGCAATCTCTACGTCATCAATCGCCTTATAAATCGCCGGTGTAGATACTGCCACCGGTGGCTTGCACAGGACGACAAATGCCTGCGGAGCATCCGGCAGCGGTGTGAGAATTTCTCCAATGCCTTCCGACAGCATCGTGCCGCCCGCTATGCAGAACGGAACATCTGCGCCGAGCTTTAGCCCCATTTCCATCAGCTGTTCCTGTGTCAATCCGGTTTGATACAAGGTATTGAGCAGCACCAGTACAGCTGCTGCATCCGTGCTTCCGCCCGCAAGACCAGCCGCAATCGGATTATGCTTTTCGATATGAATGTGTATGCCGTCCGATGGTTGATTCATTGTGTGCAAAAACAGTTGTGCCGCCCGATACGCCAAATTGCTGCTGTCTGCCGGTAAATCGCAATGAGAAATCGTCAGTTCAATGTCCTGCGTGCCTGTTCCTGTCGATACCGTGACAATATCATGAATGCCAATAGACTGCATGACCATGCAGACGTCATGATACCCATTCGGCCGTCTGCCCGTCACATCGAGTGTCAGATTGATTTTTGCATGTGCTTGTACGGATGCCTGTTTCATTGTCTTCTCCCATCATAGTGTATGTTGGATGATACGTTTTTTGTCAAAATCCGTGACGAATCGGAAACCCGCCGTCTGCAATCGCTCCAGCGCACGCGGAATGCCGCGCGCAACGGTTTCCGGCGCATGAGAATCAGAACCGACGGTAATCAATTCGCCGCCCAATTCTTTATACCGCGTCAAAACAAAGTCTTCTGGGCCAACTTCCTTCTGCCAACCATACAACCCCTTAGCATTGCTCTCCAACGCAATATCCTTTGCAATCAGCAGCCGAAGCACCTCATCGACATAGTTTTTATATCCCTTGAGGGACGGCTGATTGTGCGGCAGCTTCATCACTCGAAGCGGATAATCCAAATG
>NZ_JBNMHC010000052.1:0-9100 GCF_050872565.1 Butyricicoccus sp.
GAAGCGTCTGTGGCCGGATGCAGAAGGTGATTGCCTGCCGCACGCTCGTTATGCAGATACGCTGAAGAAGATCGGCTTCGAGGGCGACTGCTGCACCATCGAAATCTTCCGTCCGGCATACTATGAGATGACGCAGGAAGAGAATGTAAAGAAGTCTGCAGAGGTTACCCGTGCGCATGTCGCAAAGTACTGCAAGTAAGTAGTATCGGATACAAAAGAAGAATGCACGCACCAGGAAAATTGGTGCGTGCATTTTTTATTCTTGCAAAGATACGATTTTATGCTATAATAAACCCGATTTATTCGATCATTTGGTGATAGAAAGGAAAAACAATGAAACGGGCATTGAGTTATGGTATTTTGGGCGCTTTGTTTTTTGCGTTTACATTTGTATTTAACCGGAGTATGAATTTAAGCGGCGGCTACTGGCTGTGGAGTGCTTGTCTGCGATATATATTCACTCTGCCGCTCATGGGCATTCTTGTGTGGAAACAGCACGGAGTACAAGCAGTCTGGTGTGCGATCAAACAGCAGCCTTTGGCGTGGCTGCTGTGGAGTACGGTTGGCTTCGGTCTGTTTTACATGCCGTTGACAGCCGCTTCGATTTACGGAGAATCTTGGTTTGTCGCTGCGACTTGGCAGGTGACCATTGTCGCAGGTGTTTTGCTCACCCCGCTGTTCGGCAAAACGATTCCAATAAAAAATCTGCTGTGTGCGGGATGCATTTTATTTGGTATTTTTTTGCTGCAAACAGCACATCTGTCTCAGATGCAAGCAGGCGGGATATTGCGTGCGCTGCTTTTGATTTTGATTGCCGCGTTTTCCTATCCGTTGGGAAACCGAAAGATGATGGTGATCTGTCCGCAAGAGTTTTCGACCGTTCAGCGCGTATTTGGCATGACGCTGTGCAGTATGCCGTTTTGGATCGTACTGTCGGTTTACGCGGGAGTAACGCATGGCGCGCCGAGTACCGGTCAACTTACCCAGTCTTTTATTGTCGCTTTGTTTTCCGGCGTGATTGCAACGGTTCTGTTTTTTGAAGCGACTAACTTGGTCAAGCACAATGCCAAGCAGTTGGCTGTCATTGAGGCAACACAGTCCGGTGAAGTGATTTTTACACTGTTGGGCGGCGTTCTGTTCTTGGGAGACCTGATGCCAAGTCTTGTCGGATGTGTCGGCATTGCGGTCATTGTTGCGGGCATGATCTGTAATAGCTTGGTTTCTATGCAGACAAAATAAAAAACAGTGAGAAGAATTTCTTCTCACTGTTTTTTGGTGCCGGTGACCGGACTCGAACCGGTACGCTGTCGCCAGCGGTGGATTTTGAGTCCACTACGTCTACCAATTCCATCACACCGGCAGATGACGATAATTATTATACAAGAAGAGATGGAAAATTGCAAGTCTTTTTACAAATTTTTTTGTGAAAAAATATCCAGGCATTTCTGCCTGGATATAAAGATCAAAACTCTGCGTCGTCATCCGCCCAAGTATCTACGAGCTGCATGGCTTTGTAAACAAAGAGGGCAACGGATGCGAGAAATGCGCAGACAACGAAACCACGATGCTTTTTGAAAAAATCAGAAAAAGCCGTGCCAATCAGGACGCCGAAAGAGATGAGCATCATTTTCAGTACAAAAACTTCGGACAACACGAATTTGCTGAGCAGGGAAGACAAATGCTCTTGCGCTGCGCTGTATCCGAGCTGGGCATACTTGCGAAGGTCTTCTGCATGAGAAGCCGCTAAATCACGGTATTTTTCCGTCTGTTCAAATAAATCATTTCTCATGAGTGCTTGGCTCCTTTCTCGGTAGTCATGCGGCGTTTGGCATAATATCGCCGCCGACTCTCTTGCTTTTTCTTTTCCGACTGAATTTTTTTGCGAATTTCTGCCGAAGTCGAACAGCTTTGCCGTCCTGCCTGGGAGACATGTCCAATGCGCATTTCCAACGCATCCAGCAGATCTTGCGTCTGAAAACAGTGCTGGCTTTTGAGAGCCTCTGCAAAAATCAGACCACAGGCACGGGCATCAGACAAAGCCTCGTGATGATTGAGACGAATGTCCAGATCGCTGCACACCGTATCCAGCTTGTGATTTTCCATTTCCGGCCAGAGAAGCTGGGAAATTTTGACTGTGCAGACATAATCGAACTCCGGCACCGGAATGCCATAGTATTCGAGTAGCTTGCACAGAACGGCTGTATCAAAGGCTGCGTTGTGGCAGACGATGAGCTGATTTTCAATGCTGCTGTGAATTTGCTCCCAGACCTGATCGAAGGTAGGGGCATCTTTTACCATATTCTTTTTAATGCCGTGAATGCGGACGTTGTACCAGTTGAACTTTCCATATTCTTCCGGCGGACGAATCAACGTGATGGTCTCTTTGACCGGAACATTATCCTCAAACTCAACAACGCCAATCGAGCAAGCGCTGAGCATCGATGCATTAGCGGTTTCAAAATCAATTGCTGTGAATTTCAAAAACAAGCCTCCAGATTTATTGATGGCGAACCCGCTCTTCGGCCGTGCGAAGAAAATAGTAAAACGGCGCAATTCGCTTCAGATGATATATCATTATATCATAGAATGAGCCGTCAAACAAGGCGGTATGATCGTCATAGAAGGCACTTACGCCGATATTTTTTCGATTTAACCAGATTTGATCGGCTTCCGGTGCATCCGGAAACGGCGGACGCTTGTAACAATCGCCATACAGCGAAAAGGCTGGAGTCTGCGCTAAGGCCTGTCTGGCTTGCTGGTATCGTATATCGTGATTCAATATCATCTGGCGGAATTCGTCGCGGATATTGGTGGGGATGTGATAATATCCGACACCATAGCCCCAGCCTTCCTGCTCAATTTCAAAATAATAGCACAGAGAGTCACTCAGATGCTTTTTGGGATGCCGAAAGGTGAGCCATAAGTGGTCACGATATAAATCCTTGTTTTTGGTGAATCGGTTGTCGCGGCGCACGCGGCTGAGCGCTTTGTACGGCGTCACGACAAATTGCGGATCGATTTCCAGCATGGTCGGTGCCATTTGCTCGGTCAGATGATAAAATGGCTCAATGGCGAGCTTGCGGCAGTCTGCTTTATGCTCTTCATACCATGATTTGCTGTTTCGGATGTGATTTTCTGCGAGGAAATCCAGCATTTGTGGAGTAAATTCTTGAAATATCATGTGAGCGAAATCTCCTTATCTGTTTTTTTACATGGTATTATTGTAACGCATATGATTTGTTGTTTCAAATATTTCTCAGGTATGATATAATCAATTTGCAAAACTGACAAAGACATCGGGAGGAAAAGATGGCAGAAGAGACCAAACAGGAAGAACAGGTTAAGACGGAAAAACCGAAGAAGAGCAAGAAAAAGATCGCAATTATCGCCGCAATTGTCGTTGTTGTGGGCATTTTTTGCATCAAATCGTTTGACCGCGTAGGACAGGGTGAAGTTGGCGTGGTATACACGATGAGCAGCGGTGTACAGGATAAGACGCTGTCGCCGGGCTATCATTTTATTGCGCCGTGGGCGAAGGTAAAGCACTATCCTGTGGCACAGCAGCAGCTGGTACTGTCCAACAATCCGGAGGATTATAACGAAAGCGAACATGCGGATTGGCATGTTGATGCCCCGGCAGATGGCGGCATGGTTAAGCTGAATATGACCGTGAACTATAACTTTATTCCGGACCGCGTGACGGATTTGTATGAAAAGTTTAATGGCATGGATGGCGACCAGATCGTCGATACGATGGTACAGAACAGCATCATTGCTTACATCAAAGAAGTGACACCGCAATTTTCTGTCATGGACATCTACAGCGACAAGCGTTCGGAGGTCAGCAAAACCATTACGGAATATCTGAACACCAAGCTGACAGAAGAATATGGCATCAACATTTCATCTGCTTTGATTATTGATGTACAGCTGGATGAAGCCCTGCAGGAAAAGGTCAAAGCGAAGGAGCAGGCAAAGCAGGATGCAGAGAAGGCGGAGCTGGACAAGCAGACCGCGATTGCTCAGGGCGAAGCGGACAAAGCGCGGGCAGAAGCTGCCGCAGCAGTCACAATCACCAATGCACAGGCAGAAGCAGAGGCGAACAAGATCATCTCGGATTCCATTACGGATAATCTCATTCGCATGACAGAGGCAGAAGCGCGCAAGAAGCACGGCTGGGTCACAGTAAAGGGCGCAGATACCGTGGTTGCCGATGCATCAAAGGGCAATTAACGAAATAGAGAACTGCTGACAACAAAATAGTTTTGCAGCAAACGACCATTCTTCCTGCAAGAGTGGTCGTTTTGTTGTTTAAAAATTTCTGCAATGTTTCGAGTTGCACTTTCTTTTCTGGCGATTCTGTTGTATACTTATTAGTAATTTATGAATCGCAGGAGGTTTTCTTATGCATAGAATTTTACAGCTGCTGGAACAGGATGCCCGTATTACACCGGCGCGCATTGCGAAGATGCTTGGCATGACCGAGCAGGAGGTAAAGGACAGCATTCGCAAGTATGAGCGGGATGATGTCATTCTGGGCTATAAGGCGATTGTCGACTGGGGCAAGATCAAGCGCGATAACGTCACTGCGTTGATTGAAGTTCGCGTTAGACCGCAGACCGGCGCCGGATTTGATGAGCTGGCACAGCGCATTTATAACCACAAGCAGGTTGTAGATATGTATCTGATGAGCGGTTCTTTCGACTTTACCATCATTGTCAATGGCCGTTCCCTGCAAGAGGTTTCTCAGTTTGTATCTGAGAATCTTGCGCCGATGGAGAATGTCGTTTCGACCTCGACACACTTCGTGCTCAAGACCTACAAGAATGCAGGTATTGCTTTCAATCCAGTTGACGAAAGAGAGGATTTCCGGAATGATTGATTACTCGGCTCTGATCTCGGACAAAGCACGGGACATCAAGCCGTCCGGCATCAGAAAATTCTTTGACATCGTCAATACAATGGATGATGCGATCTCTCTGGGTGTTGGTGAGCCGGATTTCCAGACACCTTGGCAGATTCGCCGCGCAGGTATTGATTCTCTGCAGCAGGGCAAGACGTTCTATACGTCCAACTGGGGCTTAGTAGATTTGCGCAAGGAAATTTCAAAATATGCAATGGAAAATTATCATCTGGAGTATGATTATCACGATGAGATTATCGTGACAGTCGGAGGCTCCGAGGCCATTGATAATGCCCTGCGTTCGTTCGTGTCCAATGGAGATGAAGTGCTGATTCCGGAGCCGTCTTTTGTCTGCTATACGCCGCTGGCTATGATGGCAGGCGGTGTGCCGGTTCCGCTGAAAACACGCATGGAAGACGGCTTCAAGCTGACCGCTGAGACCCTCAAGAAGGCAATTACTCCGAAAACCAAGGTGCTGATTATGCCGTTCCCGAACAATCCGACCGGTGCCATTATGACGCGGGACGAACTGGAAGAAATCGCAGCAGTTTTGCGGGACACCAATATTATCGTCATTTCTGATGAGATTTACTGTGAGCTGACCTACGGCGGCAAGCAGCATGTCTGCTTTGCAGAATTGCCGGGGATGCGGGAACGCACGATTGTTATCAACGGTTTTTCCAAGTCGTTTGCTATGACCGGCTGGAGACTTGGCTGGGTTATGGCGCCGCGCGAGATGCTCAAGCCGCTGGTAAAGATTCATCAGTTCGGTATTATGTCTGCGCCGACAGTCAGCCAGTTTGCCGGCATTGAGGCACTGCGCACGGGCAGAGAGGACATCAAGTACATGCGTGAGCAGTATGACTTGCGCCGCCGCTTTATGTACTATCGGCTGCAAGAAATCGGTATGCCGTGCTTTGAGCCGGAAGGTGCCTTCTATATCTTCCCATCTATTGAAAAATATATGGATGATGATGAAAAGTTCTGTGATGAACTGCTCAGAAAGAAGAAGGTTGCTGTTGTTCCGGGCAGTGCATTCGGCGAGAGCGGCCGCGGACATGTTCGTATTTCGTATTCGTACTCCATGATGCATCTGGAAACAGCAATGGAACGCATTGAGGAATTTGTACAGGAATTGTAAATCAAATCAGCAATGGCAGAGACGAAGATCTTATCTGTCTCTGCCATTTTTTGTATCTCTAAAACTGTGCTGATAAAATAATCGAAAATTGTACATTTTATTGTGCACAGTTATGCGATATAATGACTGCAATGAAAAAATAACTTCTGTACGAGGTGATATGACATGAGTGATTCAAAATACACAACGCGATTTCTATGTCTGACGGCAGTTATGGCTGCAATCACTTGCATTGCAACGATGGTTATCCAGATTCCGATTCCGTTGGGCTATGCGCATCTCGGTGATGCTTTTATTTTGTTGACCGTTTTGTTTGTCGGCAGAAAGTCCGGCATCTGGGCAGGCGGCATTGGCTCTGCTCTGGCTGATTTGCTGACCGGTTATGCGTATTGGGCGATTCCGACCTTTATTATTAAGTCGCTGATGGCATATTTTGTCGGCAAAATTGCGTACAAAGAAGATACCTGCAAGCTGTTTTCTGCGAGAACGCTGATTGCCTGCATCGTCGGCATGGTTTGGATGGTTGTTGGTTATACCGTAGCCGGTGCATTTCTGTATGGCGGACTGGCACAGGGTTTGGCTTCGACACCGGGACTTTCCGTCAAGGCGGTTCTCAATTTGGCTGTTTGCTATGGTGTCGGCGCGCTGCTTGAAAAAGCAAAGGTTCGTGCCTTCCTCACCACGGATAGAAAGGGTCGTGCATGATAGATCACAACAGACAAAAGAAAATTGCTGTTATCAATGACTTTTCCGGCTTTGGACGCTGCTCAATTGCAGTGTCCATGCCGATTTTGTCTGCATTGAAGGTACAGTGCTGTCCGGTGCCGACGTCGATTTTTTCCAATCACACCGGTTTTCCGCAGTTCTTTTTTGATGATTACACGGATAAAATGCAGGAATATATTGACAATTGGAAAAAGTTAGATTTGCAGTTTAACGGCATCCAGACCGGATTTCTCGGCTCCGAGCAGCAGATTGCCATTGTGCAGAAATTTATCGAGGATTTTTGCACGGCACATACCATCGTGATTATTGACCCGGTGATGGGAGATCACGGCAAAATGTATCCGACATATACAGAGGGCATGTGTCAGTCGATGAAGAAACTGGTGGCCTATGCAGATATTTTGACACCGAATTTGACAGAGGCGTGTATCCTGACTGATACGCCGTTTCATGAAGGACACTGGACCATGAAAGAGCTGGATGCACTCGCACGTAAATTAGCAGAGCAAGGACCGGAAAAGATTGTGATTACCGGCATTCCGCAAAAAGCCTATGTTTCCAATTTGATTTATGAAAAAGAGGGACAAGCGAAACTGCTGCGCACGCAGCGTATCGGCAGTGAACGCTCAGGCACCGGTGATGTATTTTCTTCGATTATTGCGGCAGATGCTGTCAATCATGTGCCGTTTGAAGATTCGGTGCGCAAGGCATCCCGCTTTATTAAGAAATGTATTCTGCGTTCCATCGAGTTGGGATTGCCAAAGACCGATGGCGTTTGCTTTGAAGAATACTTGACTACTTTGAAATAACAAGGAGAGATCCTGTAATGAAAAAAGAAATGACGATTGTATATGATGTACACGATGGATTGTACATCAATTTGACAAACCGCTGTCCGTGCGCCTGCACATTTTGTCTGCGCCAGACTATGGACACCGTGGGAAAATCCGGCGGACTGTGGCTGGAGCATGAACCGAGCATCGAAGAGGTAAAACAGGCCATTGACGGTGTGGATTTGCATCGCTACACGGAAGTAGTATTCTGTGGCTTCGGTGAGCCGACTGAACGACTGGATACGTTGTTGGAAGCAGCAGCATATATCAAGCAGGTATGTCCGGATAAAAAAATCCGCATCAATACCAATGGTCTGGGCGATTTGGTCAACGGAGAACCGATTGCGCCGAAACTGCGCGGTTTGATTGATGTTGTATCGGTTAGTCTGAACACGCCGAATGCACAAGAGTATCTCAAGCTGACGCGCAGTAAGTTTGGCGAGCAGTCGTTTGATGCCATGCTGGCGTTTGCCAAGAGTGCCGGTGAGCAGGGAATCGAAGTCGTGATGACAACAGTGGATACGACAATCTCTCACGAAGAAGAGAAGCAGTGCCAAGCCATTTGTGACCGCATTGGCGCACGTTATCGCATCCGTCCGTGGGAAGATTAAGACCGCAATATTTCGATATGAAATAAATTGAGATTTTCTCAGAGAATCTGCATATTTTTTGTACGGAATGCGGATTGTAAACAATATGTAAACGTGATAGGATAAACTGGTACCGGATTTTCCGGTACCAATTTTTTTGCAAAGAGGATAGACATTCATGAAAGATATGACAAAAGGAAATCCGACGCGGTTGATTTTGCAATTTGCGATTCCACTGCTCATCGGACAGCTGTTCCAGCAGGTGTACAGCCTGACGGATACGCGCATTGTCGGCAGCTTTTTGGGAGAGAATGCACTGGCAGCAGTCGGCGCGACAAACTCGCTCAATTCGCTGGTTATCGGCTTTTTGATGGGTATGACGAATGGCTTTGCCATAGTCACCGCGCGATTTTTTGGTTCCGGCGACAAAAAAAGCATGAAAAAAGCCATTGCAGGTACCATTGTTTTGAGTGCAGGTACGATTATTGCCCTGACCCTGCTTTCGGTTGGCTTTTTGAAGCCGCTGCTTCGCGTGCTGAATACGCCGGAAGATTTGCTGCCGCTTGCCTGTTCCTATTTCCGTGTCATTTTGCTCGGTATGATTGTCACAGTGTTTTATAATGCCTGTGCAGCGACGCTGCGTGCGGTAGGAGACAGTATTACACCGCTGATTTTCCTGTTGGTCGCTACAATTGGCAATGTCGGATTAGATTTGCTGCTCATTTGCGTGTTCCATATGGGCGTTGCCAGTGCCGCTTGTGCAACAGTATTCTCGCAGTTTATTTCCGTTGTCATGTGCTTGGTATTTATCAAGGTCAAGTATCCGGAATTGGTTCCATCGCGAGAAGATTTCTCTCGTTTCTTGCATGACTCGCATGTGTTTAAATGGATGTACAGCACAGGCCTC
>NZ_JBNMHC010000053.1:0-9016 GCF_050872565.1 Butyricicoccus sp.
AAAAAACTTAATAAATCCATTGGCTGCCGGATTTTCCAAAGCAAATCGGCGCGGATCACCGGATAAATTGCCGGAACCAAGCGTAGAGCCATGATAGCTGCGATAGCGAGAAAAGATTTTGCTGCGACCGGTCACAGTACGCGCCATATTGATCGCCGCTTCGTTAGAATCCGAACCTCCCAAAGCAAAAAATACCTTTTGCATGTTATCCGGCGCCAAATCAATGAGCATTTTCGCCAGCTGCGCCCTTGGACCTGAAGCAAACTTCGGTGCGACATACGGCAGAATATCCAGTTGTTTTTTTACAGCATAGATAATCTCCTGATTTCCATAGCCAAGATTCACATTGGTCAGCTGACTGCCCATATCCGTGTACCGCTTGCCATCATAATCCCAGAAATAAATGCCGTCTGCTCGTTCTACAGCAATCGGAGATGCCTTTCCTGTCATCCACGGATGCTGATTGTACAGCTTATCATACTCCAATGTTTCTTGCTTGTTTAACTCCTGTGTGCTCATGTTTCTTCTCCTTGTCTGTTAATCAATCGAAGTAATTTTTCCCGGTAGGTGTAAAATTCCGGTGTGAATTTAATGTCCGTGTCCGCCCCTTCTGCAATCTGGCGAGAAAAGGAAAGCGGAATATCCGCAATCACGCGCCCCGGATGCTTGCTTAGCACAATAACCCGAGAGCCAAGCAGCAATGCCTCTTCTACATCATGGGTGATAAAGAAAATCGTCTTGCCGCTTTCCCACCAAATCTTTCGTGTCAGATCCTGCACCGTTTCGCGCGTCAGCGCATCCAATGCACCAAATGGTTCATCCATCAAAAGAATTTCCGGATTATTGACCAATGCACGTGCAATAGATACGCGCTGTTTCATGCCGCCGGACAACTCATAAATCTTCTTGTCTGCAAATTCAGATAAACCAACTTTATCCAAATATTCATCCGCCAGCTGCGTGTACTCCTTCTTTGGCAGACCACGCATTTTCGGACCAAATGCGACATTCTCTCGAACAGAAAACCAATCATATAGCGGCGGATTTTGAAATACGACACCACGATGCCAATCGGTTCCTTTGATTTCTTCTCCATCCAATCGAATAGAGCCCGCAGTCGGCGGAATGAATCCCGCAATGATTTTTAAAAGAGTGCTTTTTCCGCATCCAGACGGGCCAAGCACGCACACAAACTCTCCTCGAAAAATATTAAAGGTAATGTTCTGCAATGCCTGAACCGGTCCGCTTTTGCCCTCATAGTTCAAGTCTACGCCGTGAATCGCAATCTGCTCTTGTTCGTCTTGAACATGAATATTTTCCACAGATACCAATTCATTTGTCGTCTCATATGGTATCGGATATTGTTTTTCATTCATTGTTTGCCGCCTTTTCTAAGTACGAAGTATCTATAGCGTTCTGAAACGTCTGAAGATCCGGTGCGCTCGAAATGCTCTTTTGTCCTACGAGAAAATCTGCCGTGTCCTTCAGTGTTTTTGCCATATCACTTCCTAAATATTCCTCTGACAATTGCTGTTTTACATTCAGCCAAGTAAATTGTGCAGCCTGACTCTGCGCGTCTTCTTGTGAGATTCCCAAAACTGATGCAATATCAGCATATGCTGTTTCCGGCTGGTTGAAATACACATCATTCGCTTTTAACAGTGCCTGCAAGTACTTAACCACTAAATCTGGATGGTTCTTTGCAAAATCATTGCGTGCTACGAGCAAATCTCCCGTTACAACGCCCTGTTCTGCCAGCTTGTCGCTTCCCGTAATGACTACGCCGCCATCTTTCAGCAGTTCATCCTGCACTGGATACCAGATATATGCGCCGTCAATATCTCCGCGCTGCCATGCTGCCCAAATATCATCTGCCTCCATATCCAAAAGATTGACATCGGATGCATTTACGCCGGACAGACTCAGCGCATTCAGCAGGCTGTAATGTGCTGTCGATGCAAACGGCGTGGCAATCTTTTTTCCTTTGAGATCTTTTATAGACTGAATGCCGGCATCTTTTTTCACAACCAAGGATTCCGCTGAACCGATGATGTCTCCGATGCCAATAACGGTATATGACAATCCAGAGGAAATGCCGAGTGCTGTCGGAGAGGTTCCTAATTCGCTGACATCTATGCTGCCGGATGCCAATGCCGTGTTTACATCCTTGCCGGAACTAAACGTTACAAGATTGACGTTTACGCCCAACGAATCTTCATAAAATTTTTCTTTCCGCGCAATCAAGTCGCCATTGACCAAATCCATGGTTCCGATATTGATTGTCTGTGCCTGATCTCCGGCTCCGCTTGCACCGGCAGTTTTTTCGCCGCCGCAGCCGGATAGGCTTCCTGCAAAAAGCACAGCCGCCAATGTCAATCCCAATACTCTGAATTTCTTTTTCATTTTACGATTTTCCCTTCCAATGTACGATGGTTCTCTCAGCCAATCGAATGATCTGATCGAGCAAAATACCCGTAATGCCCATCAAAATAACACCAAAGAAAATAATGTCACTGCGCAGGTAATTGCTCGCATCCAATACAAGCCAGCCGATGCCGGAAGCCGCAGCCACCATTTCTGCCGCAACCAATGTCGTGTATTCCACACCCAGCGCTGTTCTCACGCCGGTAAAAATGTCGCTGAGTGCTACCGGAAACACCACATAGAAAAAAATTTGTCTGCTGCTTGCACCTAATGTTTTGGCTCCATTGATATAATCTTCTCGAATCCGAACGACGCCGGAGACACAAGCAATATATACCGGTGCAAATCCTGCTAAAAAGAGCAAGGCAATCTTAGATACATTGCCAATGCCCATCCATAATACTAAAATCGTATAATATGCCAACGGCGGCAGCGGACGGTAAAACTCTACAATCGGCTCAAAAAATGCTCGCACTTTGGAATTGTATCCGCTGAGCAGTCCCAGCGGAATCGCCGTCACAAGCACCAAGGCAAAGGCAATTGCCAAGCGCTGCATACTTGCCGCCAAATGCTGCCACAGCGTATATCCCTTATATCCATTTTGTAAAATATCTAAAAACGCATTCCAAACAGCTTTGGGTGTCGGTACAAGCACAGTTGACACGATGCCAAACTGTGTGATCCCATACCACAAAAGAAAAACCGCTGCAACAACGCCAACTGTAATCCATCGTTCTATTGTTTTCTCTTGTTTTCGTTTCATTTCGTGCAACAAACCTCTTTTATGTTATATTCCTTTCTTCCATTGTTTTGCTAATGTGAGTATTTCTTCCCGAATGTCCGGTGCTAAAACGGCATCGCCCATTTCATACGGACGCCCCAGTGCTTTATATTTTCCTCTGCCAAAGCTATGATACGGCAAGGGTTCGTATGTCGTATTGGGCTTATCTTTCAGAAAATCCAAAATCGCTTGTATATCCTCAACGGTATCATTAAATCCCGGAATAATCGGCGTCCGCACTTTTTTCGGCAAATTCGGATATTCTTCACACAGCGTTTCAAAATTAGAAAGAATCCGCGTATTGCTCCATCCCGTATATTGCAGATGCTTTTCTGCATTCATGGACTTGATGTCATATAAGATATAATCCAAATATTTCGCCGCTTGATGCAAAGAGGCATATTCCGCTTGTCCGCAGGTTTCTATTGCCGTATGTATCCGCCGCTGCTTTGCGCCGCAAAGCAATTCGGTCAAAAATTCCGGATGCGTCAAGGGCTCTCCGCCGCTGATGGTCAAACCGCCGTTTCCGTGTCCGTAAAAGACAGCGTCCCGCTGTGTAATATCTAACAGTTCCGAAACGGTATATCGTTTTCCCTCTATTTTTATCGCCTGTGCCGGACATACTTCGGCACATTTCATGCACTGGCTGCACTTGGAAAAATCAATCGATGCCGTCTCATGGAGCGAGATTGCCTGCTTCGGACACAGGCTGCGGCAAAAGCCGCACGCCTGTTCTCCGATACATTGATTTTGTACATAAGAGATTTCCTGTGTTGTGCGCTGCGATTCAGGATTGCAGCACCATTTGCACCGCATCGGACAGCCCTTCAAAAAGACAATCGTCCGAATGCCCGGTCCATCGTGGAGTGAATAGTGTTGGATGTTAAATACATAGGGAATCTTTTTTGTCTGCATATCAAATCACTTCATGTTCTGTACGAGAAATGATGTCATCCTGCAAATCTTTCGTCAGTTCTGTAAAGTATGCACTGTATCCCGCAATGCGCACCAACAGATTGCGATAATTTTCCGGATGCTTCTGTGCTTCTCGCAGGGTGTCTGTATTGAGGACATTAAACTGGATGTGCCAGAGCTTTAAGTCGTGCCAAGCCTGAATAAACTGCACCAGTTTTTCTGTGCCCTCTTCTCCTCTGACGCACGCCGGACTCAGCTTGATGTTAATCAATCGTCCCGCATGTTCTCGATAGTTATAATTCTTCGTCGCATAGTTGGACAGCAATACCGCAGTCGGTCCATGTACATCTGCACCCTGAGAGGCACTAGAGCCATCGGACAGCGGGGTAAATGCATATCGTCCATTTGGCGTCGCACTGACCACTTTTCCGAACGGGACATGAGAAGTAAACGGTACCAATCGGAGATCTAAATGCACGCCCAATTCATTGCCGTATTTGCGTGTAAAATCCTGAGCTTCTTTATCCAACAGCTTGCCAATCTCATCGGTATACGGCGTATCGTTGCCATAGCTCGGTGCATGAAGCAGCAGCTGTCGGATCACTTCATAGCCTTCAAAGTTATGCTCCAATGCTTCTTTCAGCTGTCCCAGCGTGATGCGGTGTTCTTCAAAAACGACCTTCTTGATTGCTGCCAGCGAATCAATGACTGTGGCAAAGCCCATGTATTCAAAATAGCCAAGATCAATACCGCCTTCAATTTTTGGCTGATGCAAGTCTGTATATGTCTCTCTGCACAGCTTATGCAGCGCAGAGCCCAACGGGCTGGCAAAGTGCTGGCCGCGAAGACGAATGATCTCGTGCTGCTGAATAAATGCATGTTTGATAAATTCTCTCTGCTGCTTCAAGAATGCCTGCAGCACTTCATCAAATGTCTGGAACTCTTCAAACCGTCCGGTTTCCAATCCAAGCAGTTCTTCTCCATATTTTCTCATTCTGCCATTATAAATGACCATTTCCAGAGCAGCCGCGAAATTGATATATGCATTCGGACTGGTATACGTATCTCGATTCGGCATCCGGCACTCTGCGCAGCCGGAAACACTATAATCATAGGCTTCTTCAAAGTTTGCTCCCTTTGACAGAAGCAGCGGAATAATATCTTCATCATTGAGCAGCTTGGGGAAGCCCTCACCGGCTTTAATGGTCTCCGCGACTTCATACAAAAATTGTTTCGGACTTCTGGCATGAATGCGCGCTGCCAGATCCGGATAATTTAGTGGAAACTCTCGTTTGGACTTGAGCAAAATATAGCTCAATGCATTGGTTGCGTCCAATCCTTCTTTTGTCTGTCCGCCAATGGTCACGGCTTCCCAGTGCGCATAGCCTTCATTGAATGCACCGCCCGTGTCAGACAAATACAAGTCAATGAACTGTGCCATGCCGACCCACATGCATTCAAACAGCTCCTGCACCTCATCATCGGTAATGATTCCCGCCTCTATATCCTTCTGATAAAACGGATACAAATACTGATCCATGCGTCCATTAGAAATAATGGTACCGGTTTTCTGTTCCACACGAGAGAACATCTGGGTAAACCACTGTGCCTGCATCGCCTCTCGAAATGTTCTCGGCGGATTTTCCGGAACATAATCGCAGATTTCTGCAATTTTCTCCAGCTCTTTCTTTCTGACCGGATTTTTTTCTTTTGTTGCTAACTGCGCTGCTTTTTGCGCATGTCGATGCGCCCACAGGACAATGGCATCACAAGTCAGAATAATGGCTTCCAAAAACGGTTTCTTTTCTGTGTTATCCGTCGGGCTGTACGGGTCAAGCTGATCGAGTTTTTCTTTCATCTCTGCGCGAATGCCGCGAAATCCCTTCTGCATCACAATTTCATAGTCATGAACCCACTGAATGGAAGAGCGGAACGAAGCGGTTTCATTTACGATATATCGCGAAGTCAGTTCTTTTCCCGGATTATACGTCAGCTTCGTTGTCTCCGAAGGCAGTGCCTTTGCCAAATCCTCGTGGAATGTTTTTCCTTCCCAATACGGGGCAATCTGTTCCGTGACAATGCGGGCATCTTCCTCTGAAATATCAAACGGAGAATTTTCTCGCGTTGGCAGCTTTTTTATTGCCTCTCGAAAAATATTTCCATCCAGCTCCGGATACAGAATGCCGTAACGTCCCTGTTTTCCGCATCGTCCGACCAAAAGCTGATTATCGTCAATATAAATGGTCGCTTTTTCTGCATAATGATACAACGCCTTTGCCCAGCGCAGAATCAGCGGTTCACCTTCTGTCTCTCGAAAAGATTCTGTAAAATACAATCCGCGTTCTACATCAATCTGCGGCTTTTGCTCGCGAATGGTCTGTAAAATCGCTGCCGCTCGATTTGGATGGACAAATTTCCGGGTCTTATGGTCAATCTCATAGGCTATCCGCTGTTCCTGCGGAGATAAAATCTTTAATTCACTCATGGTATTTCCTTCTTTCTATATTTCTTAAATGGTATACACAAACGGGAGCGTTGTTTCTTCAAAGAAATCATGATAAATCTTGTCTCGAACTTGTGTAAACTGTGGACCGGTTCGCAGACGCGGTGTTCCTAAATCTACTGTTTGAATTCGTTTGATTCGTCCGGGATGCGGCGTCATCACAACAACGTGATTGCCCAAATACACCGCCTCATCAATATCATGTGTGACAATAATCATCGTGATTTGTTCCTGCTTCCAAATTCTCAGCAGCTGTTCTTGTAAATGGACCTTTGTGATCGCATCCAATGCTCCAAACGGCTCATCTAAAAGCAGCAATTTCGGCTTATTCGCCAAGGCTCTGGCAATCGCTACGCGCTGCGCCATGCCGCCGGACAATTGTCTCGGATAGGCGTCTTCAAAGCCGGTCAAACCGACAAGATTCAGATTTTCTTCGATCCAATCGTCATCTGTTTTTTGTTCGATTGGCAAACTGAATCGAATATTTTCTCGAACCGTCAGCCACGGAAGCAGTCGATGATCTTGAAAGATAAAGCCGGTTTTGCGGGATGGGCCGGAGACGGGTTTTCCTTCTACTAAAACCTCGCCCTGATACGATGTCTCCAGTCCTCCGATTATGCGCAGCAGCGTACTCTTGCCGCATCCGCTTCCGCCGATAATGGAAACAAAATCGCCTTCTTCCACAGACAAATTGATTTGCTCCAATGCGGTTACTGTATTTTCCTTTGTCTGAAATGTTTTGGTTACCTGTTTTATAGAAACAATTGGTTCTTTCATCGTTTTGCCTCGCTTAATTCCAAGTAATGAGCTTTTCCCGCAGTTTGCGCAGCACATCATCCATGATCTTTCCTAAAATACCCACGAGAAGCATACCCAAAATCACAATATCCGGTCTGGAAAGGCTTCTGCCATTGGAAAGCATGAATCCGACACCGCTGACCGCACCAATCATTTCTGCCGCCACAACGCAGACCCAAGCATTTCCTAAACCCAGTCGAATCCCCGTCATGATAGACGGCAGAGCACCGGGGATGACAATTTTGCGAATCAGTTCTTTTTTCGGCACTTCATATACCTGTGCCAGTTCAAAATATTTGCTGTCTATGGTTTGGATGCCGTCTACTGTATTGACGAAAATCGGAAAAAAAGCGCCTAAGAAGATGATAAACACCTTCGAGCTTTGTCCAATGCCAAACCACAGAATTGCCAGCGGAATCCATGCAATTGGCGGAATTGGACGAATAATCTGTAATACAAGCTCTGTGAATGTTTCCACCTTCGGAAAGATAGCAACCAGCACGCCCAGTACGGATGCCAAGACAAGTGCCAAGGCAAAGCCCTCCAGAACGCGAATCAGACTGACAAGAATATTGCTGCCAAGCTGACCATTTTCTATGTACTGTACGGTCGTCTGTATAATTTTCAGAGGCGATGGCATTGCATATGACGCAATCATTCCTGCCGAAGATGCCGCCTGCCAAATGACAATCAGAGCAATCGGCAGCGCGCAATATAAAACCCAATATTCAATGCCTCGTTTGGTTTCTTTTTTTGGTATCATGTTTATTCACCCGTTTGTATTGGTCTGATTTACTTCATCCACATATGTTGTGTTGATAAATGTATTCATATCGACATCATTCTGAATGATACCGGATTGCAGAGAAAAGTCCTTGACCGCTGTGATTTCAGCAATATCCTCCGGTGTCAATGCGGTCAAATAGGTAAAGTTTCCAATAATCTGCTTCATCAATGTCTCATCGACACCAAAGTCGGAAGCAATCGCTTTTGCGCATCCGTCCGGATCCTTTTTCAGCTGTTCATCTGCACGATTCAGTGCTTTAATATATGCTTTGACTACATCCGGATGCTGTTCTGCATAATCTGTGGTAAAATACGTCACCATGTTGCCGCGCTTTACGCCCGTGCCGTCAGCCAAAACTTTTGCCTTTCCTTCACTGGTCAGCTGAGAAATATACTGCTCCCAAATGACAATTGCATCGACTTCGCCGGATTCCAGAGCAGCCGGAGAATCGCCTGCGCCCAAATTGACGGATTGTACATCATCCAAGGAAAGTCCTTCTTTACTCAATAGCAGTGCCAAGAGATGCTGGGCATATGAACCTGTCGCATAGGCAACCTTTTTGCCCTTTAGATCAGCAACACTGGATATTGCAGAATTTGGAGAAACCAAGACAGCCAGTCCTTTTTCTCCATAGGCAACATTAGAAACAATTTCAATGTCCTGACCCGAAGACTTCGCAATGATTGCCGGAAGATCTGCCATGAATCCCATGTCGATTTCTCCGGCCGCTGCCGCTTCGTTGACCAATGGGCCTGACTGAAATTCATCCCATTCATAGGAACTGCCAACCGCTTGCAGCTCTTCATCC